>JAKSIM010000070.1 GCA_024398845.1 Fibrobacter sp.
TTGAACAGGCTGCGCTTTTTTCGTTGTTTTCTTTTTCGTCCATGTGCTTAATATAAAAATTATATTGAAATTTTTTTTATCCATAGATGTTGGCATCGTTGTTTAGGCTGGTTTGCAACACTGACGAATTTAGTTTTGAATGAATTTTTTTTTACCCATTCTTTACAAACTGACTCTTGCCACTTTTTTCAATAATTCTACATTGCTTGTCGTTGTCCCGGGAGGGCCTCCGAAGCATCCGATAAACGGATGCTTTTTCTGTTACAAAAAAATTTAAGGGATACTGCGCCCACAACAGAATGGAGGTTCATATGCAGAAAAAAGAAAACGATACAAACGGAAACTTCAATCTCGAAATTCCTGAAAAACTGCAAGGGAAAATGTACCTTGACCCGACTTACGATCCTGCGTTCTACGCCTTGCTCGATGACGAGGAAACGTTGAAGGACTTCTTGAACAGCATACTGCACTTGAACGAATCCAATGAAATTGTCTCCATGGACTACACGTTCAACCAACCGCTCACATTTAGAACTCCGGAGGCGAAGGAAATCAAGTTTGACATTCATGCATGGACGAAAGATCGCCGTTGCCTGGATATAGAGATTCAGCGTGCCAGTCACCAGTTTTTTTTCGATAGAGTCATTTTGTATAGTGCGTATTTGGCTATTCGCGGTAAAATCATGATGGATCGATCGCCTGAATTCTCGGCATTTAGCGAGAACGAACAGAAGTTGAGACGTTACGAGATTCCTGAGGTGATTTCTATTTGGCTTTGCAATTTTCCGCTGAATCTGCAGGGGCATCGCGATAGTTGGCATATTTATAGTGATTCTGATGTGCTTTCCGGGAAAAAGGAGCCTGTTTCGTCGAAAATGAATTATATTTTTGTAGATTTAAAGAAGTTTGCCAAGAATCATTCTGAGGCTAGTAATCGTGAGGAACTTTGGCTGCAGGTGTTGTCACAGGCTGGGGTAGCCACGAGTCCTATGGTTACGAACGATCCTATTTTGCGGAAAGCCCTGGAACGGATTGAGGTGGACTCCGCAAGCAAGGAACTTCTTTCTAAGCAGGTTGATAACATGGTTACCCAAGACGAAATTGATGCTCGTATCGCTGACAGTTATTTTACTGGCGAGAAGGAAGGCCTTGAAGTAGGTTTTGCGGAAGGTCACGAGAAGGGTCTCGCGGAAGGTCTAGAGAAAGGTCGTATTGAAGCGGTTCATCAGATTGTATTAAACCTTTTGAAATGCGGTCTTGCTGTTGAAGAAATTGCGAAAAACTGCGGAATTTCCGTCGATGACGTGCGGAGAATCCAAAATGATAAAAATTCCCTATGCAATCTTTGAGTTCTCGTACTTCGACTTTTACGGATTCCGTGATTCGCCGCATGACGCGCATTGCAAACGCTTGCGGCGCTATTAACCTTTCGCAGGGTTTCCCGGATTTCGACCCGCCCGCCGCATTGACCGAGAGGCTTTCGCAGGTGGCGCTTTCGGGGCCGCACCAGTACGCGATTACGTTCGGCGCGCAGAATTTCCGCGAGGCCTTGAGCGACAAGCAGGCGCATTTCAGCGGACTTCGCTATGACCCGCAAAAAGAGATGGTCGTGACCTGCGGCAGTACCGAAGCCATGATGGCGTCTATGATGTCCGTTTGCAACCCGGGCGAGAAGGTGGTGCTTTTTTCGCCGTTCTACGAGAACTATTCCGCCGACACGATTTTGTGCGGCGCGGAACCCGTGTATGTGCCGCTTGATCCAGAAACGCTTGAATTCGACGCAAATGTGCTGGAAGATGCGATGAAGCAGCCCGGCGTAAAGGCGCTTGTGCTTTGCAACCCCGCAAACCCGAGCGGCAAGGTCTTTACGCACGAGGAACTTTCCGTGATTGCCTCCCTTGCCGTGAAATACGATTTGTACGTGATTACCGACGAGGTTTACGAGCATATCGTTTTTGCTCCGCACAAACACACGTACATTGCGACGCTTCCGGGAATGTTCGAACGCACTATCGAGTGCAGCAGTTTGAGCAAGACTTATTCCATTACCGGCTGGCGCTTGGGTTATGTGCTCGCCTGCGAATCGATTATGGAACGCATCAAGAAGGTTCACGACTTTTTGACGGTCGGGGCCGCGGCTCCTCTCATGGAGGCGGCTGTCACGGCGTTACGTTTTGACGACGCATATTATGCCGAACTCCAGGCGCATTACACCCACATGAAGAATTTATTCGTAAACGGCCTTCGCAATTTGGGGCTTCGCTTCAGGGAACCACAGGGCGCTTACTTTGTCTTGATTGACATCGGCGAATTTGGTTACGGAAAGCGTTCCTCCAATTGGACGAATGACGCCGAACTTCCGGATGCTAAATTTTGCAAGGATATGGCCGAAAAGGTGGGCGTCGCCGCAGTTCCTGGCTCCAGTTTTTTTCGCGAGCCAGTGGATCACCTGATTCGCCTCCATTTTGCGAAAAGGGACGAAACCCTGATGGATGCGCTCAACCGCCTTGAAAATTTGAAGAAAATAAAACGGTGAAATAAAAATTTTACCACCATAATTTTAGGCGAATGAAATCGATGGCTTGGTGACTCAATATCCACCAAAGCGTATTTTTGCCTGCGAAAATCTTGGCGATTCCTGTCATGCCGGGGCGAAACCAGCTCGGCGTTTGACGGGTGAATTCTCCGCGAACGGCGAACGTATTCTCTTGTTCCTTGACGCTAGCCGTTGGGCTAATGCGCTCCGTTCGGAATCGGTAGACGTAGTCCGGGCGGCTTTTGATAGCCAAAAGTCCTTCACTACCGAGGGCTACGTTCTTGATTTCGAGTTCACTTACGTCCACTTCAACGTAAATGTTTTCGATGAGTGCTGTTTGGAAGAGTTCTGAACCCTGCTCCACGTACGCCCCAAGACGTTTTTGAAGGTCGCCCTCGACAATGACTGCGCTATCGGCGGTTGCGTAGATGGAGGCCTTTGAAATTTTGTAGCGTACAATTTTGAGCTTTGATTGTGTTTGCGCAAGTTTGGCTTGGTGTATGCGCATTTCTGCCAGCTGATGGTTGGCCTGGGCTTTTTGAATTTCTCTACGATTGTCCTGTTCAACGGCCATCAAATCAGCTTCTTCGAGCTTGAGTTCCTTTTGATCTAGCCTCAAGAGTTCCTGGCCTTTGTAAACCACGTCACCTGGTTTCACAAAAACGCTATCGATGTAGCCGGAGAATGGTGCCGTGTGATAAATGATTTTATCGGTTTTTAAAATGGCGGGGGAGTTTACCTTGTAGTTTAGTGGATACAGCGTGGCGAACAGCACGAATGCGATTCCCAAAATCCCAAAGAACTTGGCCCAGGTGTGCTCGTGCCCGAGTAGCTTTCCGAGCGTTTTTCGCATGCTTCTTGCAATGCGGGCTCCAAACCAGCTACTGCGTCTGTATAGTTCCTGCAAATGCGGACTGACCAGGTTCGCTTCAATGTGAATCTGCGTCGCTTCGGCGTCGGTAAACGGCGCTCCTGTTCGTTCTAGAGTCACGATGGCGATTGCGTCGTCTTTATTGCGTATGGGCACCGAGAGCATGTTCAAAACGTTGTATGCCTTTGCGTAGGCTTCGTGGGCTCGGTTCGTGGTGGTTGACAAATTGGCGTTCGGATAAAAAATGGGGGAATCCTGTTCGTAGGATTCTTCCATTGCGTTTTCGAGATCACGCACGATTTGCATTTTCTTTTCGAAGTGGTCGGTGTTGTTGACCGCCTTGAGCTGAATGTAATCGTGCTTGAGCCACCCGAGACATACGCGTTCGGCCTTGTGGCGGTTGGCGAGTTCCGCGACGAACGAGAGTGCTGCCGTCTTGAATTTGTCTTGTTCACCGACAATGCGGATGCAATCAAAGATAGAGGTCATCTGTTCTGCACTGTGCAGGGATTCCTCGGCGACCATTCGCTTGCTGTAGTCCAGGTAAAAGTCATCGACGGTTGAGAATTTTTTTTTCAGGACTTCGGCGAGTTCCGCGTGCTTACCAGCATCACACGGAAAACAGCCGACAAATTTGCAGCACACACCTTCGTTAAAGACGAGCGGGATGCTGATGTAAAGGTCTCCGTTACTTTCGGTAAACGAGGCTTCTGAATTGAGTTGTTGTACAAAGACATGCAGGTGCTTGGTCTTTTGACCGTTTTCGGTTTTCGCGAATCCGTTATAGGCGTCGGCCAACATTCGCCATTCGCCTTTGGAATCCTTGATGGCGATAAGCCCGGCCTTTCCCCACGAAAGATTCAATAAAGCTTTGGTGTAGGCCTCCCAGAATTCATTTTGGGTTCCGTTGAAGGAGCGTAGAGACTTGATAACTTGTAACGCTTCGGTGTCGATATTGCTTTGAACGGCTTTTTTCATGCTAGTCTTTGAGAAGGTCTTCGTGCAGAGTTAGCTTTTGGCCTTTCCACTGCTCAAGATTGTTTTGTTGCAATAGTTTACCTGTCGCTCGTGATAGACGGACGTCAATTACGCGGAGGGAGCGCATGCATTCCAGGTGTCTCTGTTGTGCTTCGCGGAGGTCTTCTTCCATGTCGAAAATTTGATGGTAATTGCTTTTTCCGAGTTCAAGTTTCTTGAACTCTTCTTGCAGTTCCTTTTCGTGATACTGGACGGCGGTTTCGCTTAGCATCCATTGGTTGCGAAGTTCAATGGCTCGGTGCTGAAACATACGGTATTCTTCGTATAGTTTGTTTTGAATAAGCGAAAGCTTGACTCGGGCAGATCTGATGGTCGCCTTTTTTGCCGCCATTTGGTGCCGCTCATTCACGTTGGCAAATAGTGGAATGTCGATTTCGACACCGCCCGCAAGGACTGTTTGCCGACGTTTTTTGCGTTTGAAGTCCGAGACCGCGGCTCTTGCGTCGTTGTCGCGGCTGCGTATGCCGTAGTTCCCGACTAAATCCACAGTCGGCAAAAAGTCGGTCTTGTGCTGGTTCAGCTCGGTTTCCTGTATTTCGACTTCGGCGCTTTGCGCTAAGAAACTTGGGTGCATTAAGCTAATGGAATCTAGCAACATGATTGAATCCTGCATGAGGCTTGTATCCAATTGCGTATTTGGGTGGATGGCGATGGGGCGACTGTCTTGCATGAATTCTTTCGAGGAGAGGGCGAGCAGCAGTGTGAGCCTTGCGTTACGCATCTTGTCGAGAGCGTCGAGTCTCGCTGCCTCGCGGTCCGAGTATTCTGCGATGGTTTTTTGGTAATCCAAAAACGAGAGGAGGCCTTGTTCCAGTCTCTTTTTGGCATCTGTCACAATTTCATTTGCGACTCTTGCGGATTCCGTCGAAAAACGTAGTGTTTGCTGGGCATAATAGTAATCCCAGTAGGTGTTGCAGAACCTTTCGATAATTTCGCTCAGGGCATCGCGGTATTTTTGGTAGGCGAGTTCCTGCTCGAGTTTTGCGATTTTGATATCACTGGTGGGCGAAAAATAGGGCAGGCCGTTCTTGAGCAGGTGCTGGCGAAGTTCGCCGCCAAAATAAAGCTCCGAAGTGTAATTGCTATGGGTGTACGTCGCCTGGTTAAAACCCACGTCATATTCGGTTCCCGTGGGTAGCTTCCCCTTGATTCCGATTTTGTATTCGTCCTTTGTTTCGGTAAACAATGCACTTGGTGATTCGCCTTTTTCCTTGTACGCGCGCCCAACAATGTGCGGCTCGAATTCTCCGAATGCCCCCCTGGCGATTTCGGCCTGGGCTATCCAATTGTACTTTGCTTCCTGAACATCGGAATTGTTCGAGATAACCACTTTGAGGGCTTTATCGAAGTCAAGGTATAGTGAATCGCCTGGACTAATCGATTCTATGGCGAGTGCGCACGCGGGCAGGGCAAGGCAAATGGCGAGTATTCTTGTCATTTTAGAATGATCTTGCCGGTGACGCCCGGTTCTACAGATTTGTCTGAATTGTCAAAAATGACTTTCACTGTTCGCAAAAGGCTAGCCTTGTCAACAACGGGCGAAATGAATTCGATTTTACCTTTTTTGTGCACACTTGAGCCGTTGTTCAGTACGAGATTTACTTGTTTGCCCACCTTGAGTTTGCTTGCTTTGTTTACAATGATGTAAGCAATCATTCGGCATTGGCGTACATCGGCGATTTCTACGATGGGTTCCAGCGCCTCGACACTTTCGCTGGTGTGCTTTGCTATGCTCACGATTTCGCCGTCAAAGGGGGCGATTAAATATTGCTTTTGCAGTTGCGCTTGAGCCATGCGGTATTCCAGGGAATCCTTGGCCTTGGTTGTTTTGGCGGCATCCCATTCGGCTTTCGCCACATGGTAGTTCATCTCCTTTTCCCAGACCTGGGCGGCACTGACGGAATTCGAGATTTCGTACAGTTTTTTTGTGGCCGTCAAATCTTTTTCGTAGTTTTGGGTCTTGGCTTGCGAAGACGCCATGGAAGAAGTGTCCTCGATTTCAATTTTTGTGATGCTGACACGAAGTTCTTCTTCGGTCTTGACGAGGTTCATTATCGTGTCGCCCTTGTGGACGAAGGCACCTTCTTTGACCCAGATGCTGTCGATTTTGCCCGAAACGGTGAACCCGATTTTGGCCTGGTCAATGGGTTCCGTGACACCGTCAAAACCGGCGGCGCACGCGACCGTTGCCATGGCGAAACAAATGAAAACAATTCGATTATTCATCGTCATCCACAAATGTCACGTTGCTGGAACTGGATTTCGTGCTGCCAGAGCTGGATTCCTCGGCACTGCTGCTGGAAGTCTCTGGAACGTCAAGTTCCACTTGAAGCATGAAGTTTTCTAGAGTCAAGCCCGATTTGGAGAACGCCGTTATATTGAACCCTACGGAATCGCCCACATCGCGCGAGTCAAGAATCTCTTCTTTCATTTGTACAAAAAGTGTATCTTTGTTGACCCAGGCGTTGGCGTTGCTAGCGTAGCCTTGCGTGTAAATTGTGCGGGCCGCCGTGGAATTGAAGTTCCACTGGACGCGCTCTACGTTTTTGTCGAGTTCGTCGCTGAACTTTACCCAAATGGTGTCCTCGACGCCAAAGACCGCCTTGAATTTTGGATTACTTGGCCAGGCGTTGCTTGTGACGGCGTAGAGTCCGCGGTCTGTGGTGAAGGCTCTGTCGCCCTCGAACGTCACGCTTATGCGGTCTCCGGATTTTTTCCCGTAGGCGATTATGCTCACGGTGTATTCTGTTTCGCTCTTAAAGGGAATCTCGTGCTTGAGAAACAGCGTATCGGCTTGAATTGTGGGCGTGACGTAGAAATTAATTGTATCGCCCATGACGGTTACAGACAAGTTTGCAGAACTTATTTTTTCGTTAAATACGTAATACGGCGTCAATAGCGTAGATATGTTTTTGTACCCTTTGAGGTTTGCGTCCATGACGTTGGAAGCTTTGATTAGGCTCTTTTCTTCGATGAGCGTATCGCGGCCAAGGTAAATGCGGGGAAGCTCGTTTTTTTCGCCAGACCTGAGTCGCGGAAGTGTGATTTCGCTTGTGCGGTAGCTCAGATTCTTGTAAGTGAAGTTGTCGATTTTCAAGACGAGACCCGTATCGGCGGGGAGGCGGTTCAGCTTGAACTTGCCCAAAGAATCCGTGACACCCTTGAACGACTCCGGGATGAGATTTACATACCCCGTGTCACTGTGCGTGAGCGTGATACCCGTTTTTGAAACGGGCACCCTTTTGTTTGTGGATTCCTCGATGATGTAGAGCTCACCCGTGAGCGTCGCATTCAGTGGGCTCATGCGCACAATGTAGGCAGAACTTGCGACAACACCTTCCATGTGCGAGGATTCGTTAGTAGAGGCTACGTTCAGGGTCTTTGGTGCGTAACGCAAAGTATCTTTTTTTTGGATTTGCGTATGGCTAAAAGTGAACGTTCGAGAACCGTAGGGTAGATTGCTGATATAAAAGTATCCGTTTTCGTCGGATTCGGCTTCCGTGACTTTGCCGTCGTCACCCAGATAGGTGATTTGCGCACCGTTGAGCCCTTGTCCGCTTGCCGCATCGACGACTGTACCCGAGAACGACCATTTGGAATATTCGGAATCCTCGGAGTCCGTGACTGAACAGCCTGTGAAAACAGACAGGAAACTCGCTACGATTAGCGGTAGATATTTTTTTTGCATACAATACCCCCTCCTGGCTAATGGAGTTAGCCAAAGCGTGCGGAAAAATAAAAACAAAGAGCAATTTTTGCAAGGATCGAAAGAGTGTCAAAAAAAATTTACGTGAAAAAAAACAGTCTGTCCACACTTTTCTTTTTTTATATTTCGACAAACGGTTTTATACGTCATGCACCACCCTCCCCATTATAGCGAGGAGCGAAGTAGTGCTTACTCTCGACATAATTGGGGGATTGCAGACCATTGGGGCTGTGTAAGTGTATGGCGTTTGAACCATAAAAAAAGGGTTATGAAAATGAAAGAACAAAAGAATGAGACTCCTGCACAGCCGGAAGTCGTTTGGAACGACCAGAACATGAAGAGTACCTACGTGAACGCCACTAATGTCGTTGCTGGCCGCGAAGAAGTGATGATGCTCCTCGGTGTAAATCAGGCATGGCAGATGGGCCAGAAAAAAGTGAACGTAGATATTGACGAACGCGTGGTAATGACACCGTATACGGCCAAGAGATTGGCCTTGATGCTCGCAGCGACCCTCAAGGCCTACGAAGCCAAGTACGGAAAGATTGAGATCTAGTTTTTTTGTGAAAGTTATAGCCGGGGCGCATTAGCGCCGCGGCAGTCCATTGCAACCCATCATGTCGCTGCGAGGCCGAAGGCCGCGGCGGTTCTTTCGTTATGTCACTGCGAGGCCGAAGGCCGCGGCAGTCTATTGACGTACTGCCCTGCCTGTCACTGCGAGGCCGAAGGCCGCGGCAGTCTATTGACATACTGCCCTGCCTGTCACTGCGAGGCCGAGGGCCGCGGCAGTCTATTGACATACATCAATGGATTGCTTCGCTGCGCTCGCAATGACATTGCCCGTGGCAGTCCATTGTCGGGGGGGGGAGGAAGAAAGAGAACTATTTTTGAGGCCGAAGGCCGCGGCAGTCCATTGTCGGGGGAAGGAAAGAGAACTATTTTTTGAGGCCGAAGGCCGTGGCAGTCCATTGTCGGCTGTTTTCTGTAAAATGTCAAAACGAATAGGGGATAAAAGAATGAGAACTATTTTTTCATTGAGGGCGTGCGTTGCATGTGTGGCCGTCGCCGTTATGGGTTTCACGTTTGTGGCCTGCGGTGATGACGGCAGCAGTACAAATTTTGAAGAAAGAAGGGACCCGGCGGCGTCTTGTGACGGCGAAGACTGCGGCGACTGCGAGGAATCTTCGTCCTCAAAAAAGGCCGCCTCGTCATCGTCGGCTACGAGCGAGGATTCGGAGACGTCCTCTGAAAGCAAGACAAATTCGTCGTCATCGAAAAAGGATGAGAAACCCTCGTCTTCGTCAAGTGCGGATCTATCCTCTTCCAGCGAAGATGAACGCATGACTTGTGAAGAGGAGGGAGAAGAGATTGTAATTTTGAATAAAAAACGTGAAAGGGAAGAATATAAATGTATCGATGGATATTTCGAGCGCATCATTCGTTCAAGTTCCTCGAGGTCTCTTTCTTCGAGCAGCTACTTTGACATGTCCAAGCAGTACAACCGTAATTACAGCTACGGCGAGTTCACGGATCCGCGCGACGGCCAGGTGTACAAAACCGTGAAACATTACGACGGTGCTTTCGGGGTGGATACGATTACGTTTTTTGCAGCAAACCTCAATTACGGCAAGATGGTGACCACGTCCACTATTAAGCATGACGACGATATCGTCGAAAAAATCTGCTTCAACGACGACCCGTGGTACTGCGAGAACGGCTTTGGCGGGCTTTATTCCTGGAGCGAGGCCATGGGCTTCCCCAACGCCTGCGATACGGTGCTTGTCGGCACGACTGCAGAGTGCAATGTAAAGATTGATGCTCCAACAAATAGTACCTTGCAAAGACCTTATGCCTTGGCCCTGCATCAGGGGATCTGCCCCGAAGGGTGGCATATCATGAACGAGCATGAATGGCGTACGATTAGTTATGAATTCTCGACCTTCGGAATTATATCTGAAATTTTCAGTAGAGAAGATAGAACCTTTACCGGATTCTCGATGTTGCTTGGGGGAATAGCAGAAAATAATGATGATGGTGGGGTGAATTTTCATGATTTAGGAGAATATGCATATTTTACTTTGCCCGAAGAAAAGGATGATGATGCAAATAGGATATTTTTTGCTTCGAAACTAAACGTTGATTTTTCAGGGAGATCTCGTTTGAAACGAACTTATGTTTCAGTTCGTTGTGTCAAGGATTACGAACCTGATCTCATATATAAAGATGAATAACTTGTAAGTAACCCATCATGTCACTGCGAGGCCGAAGGCCGTGGCAGTCTATTGACGTACTGCCCTGCCTGTCACTGCGAGGCCGAAGGCCGCGGCAGTCTATTGACATGCATCAATGGATTGCTTCGCTGCGCTCGCAATGACATTGCCCGTGGCAGTCCATTGTCGGCTGTTTTCTGTAAAATGTCAAAACGAATAGGGGAT
>JAKSIM010000071.1 GCA_024398845.1 Fibrobacter sp.
GGCCTTCGTATTAACGAAGGCCTGATTGCGGAGCGAACTAGGTGAGCTATTTATTCTAGGTGAGCAATCCATAGCAGAAGATATGAGCCCACCCCGAAGAATTAAATAAGCTGGCGAATATGAGATGGGAGCAAAAAGGGCCTTCGTATTAACGAAGGCCTGATTGCGGAGCGAACTAGGTGAGCTATTTATTAATAGCCGCGAGGAACGCGTCCTTCTTTTCTTGAAGGAATTCCTTGCTGTTGTACTTGCGGATGCGACGCAGGGCCTGGTCACGCAATTGGCGCACACGTTCGTGAGAAATGTTCATGGATTCGCCCACTTCGCGAAGCGTCTGCGGAGCTTCCTGGTTAATGCCGAAGATGCCCGTGATGACCTTGGCTTCGCGTTCCGGAAGCTGTTCCATGAGGTCGCGAGCCAAAGCTTCGACACTCTGGATTTCGGAATCGGCTTCCGGGTTCGATGCGGCGTTATCCGGAAGCACTTCGGCGTAGGTCGCCTTGGAGTCGGCCTTGAGCGGACTGTCGAAGGACACGCCGCGCTGGCCAATCTGGATAAGTTCGCGAATTTCTTCGTTGATTTCTTTACCGCGGGACTGTTCGTGCAAAGCCTTGCGCACACGGAGGTGCTGGTTTGCCGGCAAACGAATCAAGTTACCCTGCTCGTTGATAGCGCGGGTAATGTAGGCCTTGATCCACCATACGCCGTAAGAAATGAACTTAAGGCCACGGTCGTATTCAAATGATTCAATAGCGCGTACGAGTCCCATGGCGCCTTCGCTAACGAGGTCCGGCAGCGGAATGGGGCATCCGCGGTATTGGATTGCCACCTTGAGGACGAATCTCATGTTGGCGGAAATCAACTTTTTACGTGCAATTCTGTCGCCTTCCTTAGCTTTTTTAAAGAGAATCTGTTCTTCTTCACGAGAAAGCGGTGCAGTACGTCTAATATCTTCGAGGTAACGTTTAAGAGTGGTGTCAGTTGAGTCAATATGCATTTTTAATCCTTGCACCTTAAATATCGCTTATTTTCTAAGCAAGTAACGTGCCAATTGTGTAAAATTTTGACCCTATTAATGTTAAAAAAGAAAATTTTGCCTTTTTCCTGTTTTTGTGAGTGTTGTTTATGATTAAAAATATAATAAAAAGAGTGCTCTTTGTCATATATCTATGACAAATGTCATTAAAAATAAAAAACGAAGCTTTGGGAAGAGGCGTTCTCATTTAGGGGTATTTTGGGGAGTTGTAATTGCTAAAGTCATATTTTTCATATATTTAGCGGGTATGTCTATTAAAGAACCTGATCAATCCGTTTGGAATCGTTTTTGGCAGAAAAAGAACGACATGGATAAAGTTTATCCGTCGTCTCCTTCTGTATTAGAAGCTATTAAGAAAAACTTTAAGCTTGAGGGCTTGAAAATCCTCGAAGTAGGGGCCGGAACTGGTCGTGACAGTGCGGAACTGGCGCGTCTTGGTGCCGACGTCTATGTGTTGGACTTTGCTGAAAACAGCCTCAAAATTGTGGATTCGCTTCGTTCTAAAGAAAATCTTTATGACAATTTGAAGCTTATCCGTGGAGATGCCTTTAAGTCGCCGTTCCCGGATTGCACATTTGACTTGGTGTTCCATCAAGGTCTTGCGGAACATTTCAAGGATTCTCTCCCGTTAATTCAAGAAAACTTTAGAATTTTGAAGCATGGCGGTTGCTGCCTTTGCGATGTGCCTCAGACTGTCCACCCGTATACAGTGATTAAACACATTTTGATCGCTATGGACAAATGGTTTGCTGGTTGGGAAAAGCAGTTTACTATGCCGCAATTAAAGAAACTGATGAGGGATGCGGGCTTTGAATGCGTGTACGCTTATGGCGACTGGATGCGCCCGAATTTGTATTACCGCATGCTGCGCGAACTTTGCTTTAAGGTTGGCATTGAATTGCCCAAGTATCCGCTTTCGGGAACTGCTTATCAAAAAATCAAGGACAAAATTTTGGATTCCTTGGCCTCGGTTCCTGCAATGCATTACACTCAACTTTGCATTGGAGTTATTGGACGTAAACCCTGACTTTTTCGGTTGTATAGTTCGTGAACATTCTGATTGTCAATTATAGGGATCGGATGCATCCTGCGGCTGGCGGTGCAGAAAAGCATTTGCATCGCATATTTTCGTTGATCGCGGCTCGCGGTCACAATGTTGTGCTGTTGACTACGATGTTCCCGAATGCGCGCAAACGTGAAATTGTAGATGGTATCCAGGTGATTCGCAAAGGGGGAGACCTCCTTTTTCAGTTGACTGTTGCGAGGACTCTGAAAAAACTCGATGCTGAATTCAAGTTCGATGTTATCTACGAAGACTTGAACAAGCTCCCGCTGTTTACGCCGCACCTTACCAAGAAGCCTGTTTTGGTGCAAATGCACCACCTGTGGCGGAGCTCCATTTTTGCAGAGGCTTTTTTCCCGGTGGCTTTGGGCGTTTGGCTGTTTGAACGGGCGATTCCGTACATATACAAACGGCAACCGTTTGTGGTGGTGAGCCCGAGTACGCGTAAGGAACTTTGTGAATTGGGCGTTCCCGAAAGTCGTATTTCGGTGGTGTATAATGGTTCTGAGCCGGTACCTGAGGTTACGGTACCGATAAATGAAGACCCGTACTTTTTGTGGCTGTCCCGTGTGCATCGCTATAAGGGCATTTGGACTGCGCTGGAAGCGTTTTCCATTTTCTCGCAAAAGCACCCTAATGTGCGCATGAAAATCGCGGGGGATGGCCCGCTGCTTAGGGAAATCCCGGAGTGGCTTAAAGAAAACGGCTTGTTGGACCGAGTGGATTTGTGTGGCTTTGTTTCTCTTGAAGACAAGCACATTTTGATGGCCGGTGCGATTGCTTTGTTGCAAACTAGTTTTAAGGAAGGCTGGGGGCTTACGGTAGTTGAGGCTGGTCGTTATGGTCGCCCGACAATTGCGTCGGATGTTCCTGGCTTACAAGATAGCGTAATCAACGGAACTACGGGGCTCCTGTTCCCGGTAGAAAACTCGGAAGCTTGCGCCGATTGCATGACGAAACTTTACGAGAATCCATCTTCTCGCGAGACGATGGGGGCTGCGGCCAAGGCTTATGCAGAACAGTTTAGCTGGGACCGTGCCGCCGATGAAACTTTGGAATTACTGAAGCGCGCTGCTTGGGGAGAGAAGGCGTAAGTGAAACCGCAGGTCAAATCTTTTTTTGTTTTTTGCATCAAACTGATAGTGACGCTAGTACCTGCGTACTTTGTGTACACGAACATCGTGAATGCGCCTGATTGGGATATTGGCGATTTGTATCGATTGTTCTCGTGGGGTAGCGTTTTGCCGTTTGTGATTGCGTTGGCCTGCCTTGCAATCTCTAATTTTACGGCATGCCTGCAGTGGAAACTGTTGCTCGAAAAACAGGGCGTGCATTTAAAGTACGGTCATTTGCTCAAGCTCTATTATGTAGGCTTGTTCTTTAACAACTTTATGCCGGGGAATGTTGGCGGAGACGTTAAAAAGATTTATGATATTCGCATGCAGGGCGGGCAAGATTCCGTGGGCGCAGGGCTTACGGCAACATTTTTTGATCGTTTGTATGGTCTCTTTTTTGTAACGCTCTTTGCGCTTGGTATGGGTGTGCTGTTCTTTATGCACGATGAGGCACAGCGTGCTTTTATGTGGCCTTCTGTTTGGATTTTTATGGGATTTTGTATGATGTTTGCATGCCTTTGCAGCCGTAGGCTTGGTCGCCTTTGCAATAGGATGATGTCGAAATTTTTGCCCCAAAAGATTCATTGCCGATTGGATCACATGTTTAATCGTTTTCAGTATTTCCGTTCGGTAAAGCTGTGGGTCCAGATTTCGCTGCTTTCGATGGTAACGCAGTCGCTCCGCATTTTTGTGCATTACTTTTGTGGCGCTGCAGTGGGCGTTGATCTGTCTATTTCGTGGTATTTCTACTACATTCCGCTGGTTGCAATTGTGAGCGCGCTTCCGATTTCAATTGGTGGCTTTGGTCCGCGTGAATTCCTGGCTCAGTCCTTGTTTGCCAAGGCTGGCGTGGCTAGCTTGGAATCGGTAGTAATCCAGCTGCTTGCTTATTTTGTAAGTTTGGTTTTGAGTTTGTTTGGCGCCTTTGTATTTTTGCTAGGCGGAAAGCCTGAACAAACTGCAGATAAGGCTTAGTTGCCTTTCTTTTGCTAGATGGCCGCTGGCGTTCTTGGCGGCATTCCATTGAGGTTCTTATGGATGCCGAAAGCATCTTGGAAGGTCTGAATAGTGACCAGAGGGCGGCCGTTTTGCACGACCACCAGAAGGGGGCGCAACTTTTAATTTTGGCTGGGGCGGGCTCGGGAAAAACATCGGTTTTGACCAAGCGCATTCAGTATCGCATTGCTTCGGGTGTGGCTCCCGAAAAAATTTTGGCGCTCACCTTTACGGCAAAGGCTGCCGCTGAAATGCGTGAACGCGTGCAGAAACTCTTTCCGGAAGCGGGGGTGCGGTTGTGTACATTCCATTCGCTTGCACTATTTATTTTAAAACAAAAGATTGGGAATCGTTTTGCTTACGAAATGGTTGGCTTTAAAAAACCTCCGGTACCGCAGGAATCTGTAGGGCGTGATTTTTTGATGACGCTTTCAAAACTGAAAATAAAATCGGGCGCGTTGAATCGAGAAGAACTTTTTGCAGACAATCATTCGGCGTCAATTATGGCGAAACTCAAGAAGTTACGCCAAGATGTATTGGATTCGGGCCAGGTCGTTTTTGAAGACCTAATATATCAATCTATTAATTTGTTAGAAAATTTTGAAGATGCTAGGAATTATTTTAGGGACCAGTGGTCCGAAATTATGGTCGATGAGTATCAAGACATTAACCCTTCGCAGTACCGTTTGGTCAAAGCTCTGCTGGGAGAGCGCAAGGAATTGTTTGTGGTTGGGGACGACGACCAGGCCATCTATGGGTTCCGCGGGGCAGACATTGGGAATATCAATCGATTTTGCGATGACTTTAAGGAAAGTACCTTGATCCGCTTGGAATGGAACTACCGGTCTGTTCCCGAAATACTCCATTTGGCCAATGACATTTTTGAAAATAAACCTTTGAGACTGCGCAAGGTTTTGAGGGCGGGAAATAGAAAAGGCTCTGGTGGAAATCCCCTTTATCAGGAAAATCGCAAACCAGAAGTTTGGACGTCGGACGATCCTATTGAAGAAATGCAGAAAATCGTGGGCAAAATAAAGGAACTCCGCATGAGTTACGATTTGAAATGGAAAAATTTTGCCATACTGGTTCGTTACAATCGTCAGCGTCTCTATTATGAGGAGGCCCTTAAAGAGGCTGGACTTCCTGTGGCTGGAACGGAAATTAGCGATGAGGAGGTCTTGGAAGATGGGGTTCATGTTGAAACGGTACATGCATCTAAGGGGCTGCAGTACGCGGTGGTCTTTTATGCGGGACTTGCGGAAGGTCTTACCCCGGGGGAGTGCCTTGGAAATGCAAAACAGCGCAAAAAACAGCTTGACGAGGAAAGACGCTTGTATTATGTGGGGGTGACTCGTGCCGAAGCTTACCTGATTTTGTTATATTGCAAACGAAGGTTTTGGAAGGGCAAACTTCGGACGCTTAAAAAATCTCGTTTTTTGCCTCGACAGGAAAAACCATTGGATTTGAAAATGCCTCTTATTTTGTTTAGAATATATGCTTTGTCGGTTGTGGCCCTGTTCATGCTGGAACACATCGTGAAGTTGATGTTTGTCGCGATTTTCCATTCTAAAGACGTTGATATTTGGATTGATAAAAAGGTCCAGGTGTTTTCGCATTTTTGTATGAGAGTTCTTAGGGTTGACCTAACTATTGAGGACCAGGCCATGCTTGGGAAGGTGGACTGGAGTCGCCCTGTCTTTGTTATGGGAAACCATAATTCCTATTGCGATATTCCCATTATATTTTTGGCGATTGAACGAACCGTTGGTTTTATTGCAAAACAGGAATTGCGCTTGGTTCCGTTCCTCAGTTTTTGGATGCGCAAAGTGGGCTGTATTTTTGTAGACCGCGAAAGAGGCGGTGGCGCAGCTCGCATCCGTGAAGCTATGGCCAAAGGGCATGTGCCGAGACTTTCGATTTTCCCGGAAGGAACTCGTGGCAAGTCCAGTGATTTGTATCCGTTCAAGAGTGGCGGCTTCCGCTTGGCTATAGAGTCCGATGCGACGATTCTCCCGATTGCAATCAAGGGGGCCGGTGAGGTTTGGGAACGTCGTCGGGATACTGGTCGCTGTAAGGTGGTTGTGAAAGTTCTGGAACCGCTCGATGTGAAGGCTTTGCACGAAGCGAAGGGTGAACTGGAACCGCGCAAGGACTTGATGTATGTTGTGCGCGAAAGGATGGAGGCCGCCTTATGATAGGCGTCTTTGATTCTGGCTTTGGCGGTCTTACCATTTTGCAGAATCTGAAAAAGGCTTTGCCTGATTACGATTTTATGTACCTGGGTGATAACGCTCGTGCTCCGTACGGTTCGCGCAGTTTTGAAACCATTTACCGCTATACTTTGGAATCAGTCCGTGCGCTTTTTGCACGGGGCTGTCCGCTTGTTATACTTGCTTGCAATACAGCGAGTGCGAAGGCCTTGCGCAGCATTCAACAGCAGGTTCTTCCATTTGAGTTCCCTGATCGTCGCGTCTTGGGAATCGTGCGTCCGACCGCCGAGGAAATCGGCAAGTTCAGTACAACAGGTCACATTGGAATTTTTGCTACAGCGGGTACGGTTTCGAGTCAAAGTTACTTAATTGAAATCAGTCACTTTTTCCCGGAACTCAAGGTGACTCAGCACGCTTGCCCCATGTGGGTTCCGATTGTGGAATGCGGAGAACGTGGAACCGAGGGGGCTCGCTTTTTTGTGAAAAAGGAAGTGGAGGCCCTGCTGGCCAAAGACCCGGAGATTGATACTGTGTTGCTTGCCTGTACACATTATCCGCTTTTGGAAGCTGAAATTCGGGCCGCACTACCTCCGCAGGTTCGTCTTGTTTTTCAGGGCGATATCGTGGCGGCGAAGACGGTTGACTATTTGAAACGTCATCCGGAGATGGATTCTCGTCTTTCTAAGAGGGGAGGGACCTCGTTTTTGACCTCGGATACGGCGAAATTCTTTGAAAAAGGCGCATTTTTGTTCGGAATGGCAGATATTTCTGCGGAATCGTTGACTTTTTAACCCTTAAATTGTATTTTGGGTAGCGTTACTGACGAACCTGTTTGGGTCCGCTTGTATTTTTTTTATTATCGGACTGCCAACCTCGGTTGGCGGTTTGGTAGAGTATCACCTTTTTGAGTGGAAGAAAAATGCCGAAAACACAGATCAATCTCGAAGGTTGGCAAGATTACCGTGGCAATGCTGCCGGTAGTTTGCTTTATGTTGAAACAAGTCACCAGTCCGAAATGCCAGTTCGCGATCAGTTGAACGAAAATGGCAAGGGCTTCTTCTACGAACCGAACTACGAAACCAGCACCTACGGCTTAATGAGCTGCTGCAACGTAAAGAACATTAATGCTATTGTGAAGGCTAAGAGCCGCTACATTCTTTTTGGAACCCGCTACGAGGGTTTGAGCGATTCCGAAATGCGCAATAAGTATTTGATTATGGGCTATATGCGCATCGACAAGATTAAGGATGTGCGTACCCGCCACATTCAGCGCTTTATGGCAAACCCGGAACTCCCGGAACCCGAAAGCATGCAGATGGAACACAATTATGCCGTTTATGGCCCTATGCGTTTTGTTTCTATGAACGATTCATTTGTGGTGACTGACGAGATTCTCAAGGATTGGGGCTACAAGGGCCACGCCAGCCGTCAGCTCAAGGCTGTGTTCAACAAGGAACATTTGGAACAAATTCTCAATCACTTGAATTCCAAGGAAGACAAGATTGACGAGTACATCGCCATTGTCGATGAGTTCAAGGCTGCTCTCGAAGAAGAATAAGCTCCTCGAAATTTGAATAAAAAAGGACTGCCGTTTGGCAGTCCTTTTTATATGCTTTGTTAAAGAGCTCTATTTTTTGATGGCCTTGATGGTGCTGCTGTTCGTTTTGAGAATGTAGGCGCCTTGGCGAACGTCGAGCTTGAGGGTCCCGTTGGCGTTGACTGCCTGGTTCTTGAGACCTGTCCAAACGAGGTTTCCGTTCAGGTCAAAGAGCTTGGCCGTGCTATTGAAGTCGCTTGCGGCAAAGTGCTTTTGAACGGGAATTGCTGTGCTTGTACCGCAGTTGGTTGCGACAATCTTTGCAAGGTAGAAACCCGCGTTATCGCTGTTGAAACTGAACTGCGTGGAACCGAACGGAAGACCTGTAGAATCGATTTCGTTAGTGAGCGGAACCGTAACTTCGGCCCAGGCTCCGGCAGCGGCATCGTTGCCGTACTGGTAGTTGCTCCAGCTGCTTCCACCGGCACCGCCGATGTTGATGGAGGCGGCTTCGTCGTCGAGGCTGCGCATGGTGAACACGAGGTTCTTGCAAGTGGTGAGCGGCTTCTTGACAATGATCTCATCCTTGAGTGTGTAAAGCTGATGCTGGTAGCCGCAGTCGTCCTGAGCGCAGCCAGCGAGCGGAACTTTGACGTAGCTGTTCACGCCGTCGAGCGGTGTCGTCACGAATTCCACGGCGCCGAGCGTTTCGTTGTCGGCCTTCCATGTGCCTGCAGAGGTTTCTTGGGTGAAGTCTGCGATTACGAGGCTATCGCCGAACTGGGTGGACGGATCCACATACGGCTCTTCAACGGGAGCGTCTTCGCAGGTGAGCTTTGATTTGTCGTTAGTGGTAAAGACAATCGTTGTGATGGAAGAGGCCGGGAGAGAGTAGCTTACGCTGGTGGCAATCGTCTTGCTCTTTTCTCCGTTCTCCACAGATTGTACTGCGTAGATGGCTTCGTAGCCGTTTACACTTGCCGTGAGGTTTGTTGCACTTGTATTCTTGTTGATGGCGATGACTGCGATGGAATCGCAACCGGCGCTGCGGAAGGCAACGGTGTAAACGTTTTTGTCGTCAGAGGTGGCGGAGACGACGCGGGCGCCCGGGTTCACGAACTTGGAGTAGTGACGCATGGCGTGGTATTCCGGATTAATGAAGAGCTCCGCTTTTTTGCAGCTGCTCCAGCCTTCACCCGGGCAAACGCCAATCAGCTGGCCGTTTTCTTCGCCCCAGAAGAGTTCCCAAGCGATGTAGGCGTTGAGCTTTCCACTTGTGAAGCCGACCTGCATGATGTGAGCGAGGCCAAGCATGTCTTGTTCACGGACTGCATTTTCCATAGTGCAGAATTCCGTCATAATGATTGGCTTTTCGTCGCTGCCGTAGCTTGCGGCGATGGCACTCATGGGCGTTTGGTAGTTTTGCGGGTTCAGATAGTTGGTGCCTGAGTTGTCGTTGCCGTCGCCTGCGTGGTACAGGTGATAGGCGTAACCATCGAGGCTACCGGCGTCCAAAACGCTAGCGTATTTTTCGAAGTTGTTGTAGCCAATGCCAAGCGGTTCCGGGCCAATCATCTTGGGCGGATTCTGGAGGGGGCTCAGGGAATCGCGCACGGCCTTGAGGGCCTGCTTGTAACCGGCGATTTCGGAAGTTTCGGTCGGCTCGAATAAAGTCTCTTCGTAATCGGCTTCCATGTCGGGCTCGTTCTGGATAGAGATGAAATCTGGGGCGATGCCGAACTGTTCGTATGTTTGGTATGAGGTTTTCCACCAGTGGGCGAATTCACTGTAGGCGAACTTGCCGTAGGGGTCGTTGGACGAAGTTTTGAGGGTTTTATCGGCCTTGGAGTGACCTTGATTGCCGTTTACGCTGCCACTTGGTTTGAGGCGGCCCGGGGCGGACCAACTGGACATTTCGATTTTCATGTGGTTGCCGAGGCGTTCCTTGCCTGCCTTGACAATCGCGACGTCATCGGCAATGGAGGTAGTATCTTCTTGCTTCCAGTTGCCTATGCGGAGGAGGGACAGGTTCAATCCAGTGAAGGCCGTATCGTAGAAGGTCTTTTGCATGGAGGCGTCCATGGCGGTAATCCAGCTTTGATAATAGACGCTACCTGCGCCAAAGCCGAGAACTTGTTGTTTTGTTGCCGTCGGATCAACGGTGATGGTTGCGGCTGTTGTTAAAGAAACGGCAGTGAGCATCGCCGGCAAAATAAAATGTCGCATATACAGCTCCTTATAGTTATTAAAAATAAATATAAAAAAGTTTTTTTAAACTCCAAATTAAACCTAACAATGGAGTAAAAAGTGTGACGAAAATTAATAGTCAAATTGCAGGTCTAATCACAAAATGTACTATGAGTGAGTTGAAACGCCTCGTTTTTTACGAGGCGTGGAAACGAGAGTTCGCGA
>JAKSIM010000072.1 GCA_024398845.1 Fibrobacter sp.
TTTTTTCGCGGCGGATGCGGGCGAGGGAATCGCGCTTGAGTTTTTCGATGTGTTCGCCGTCCAGTATGTAGTGGCCGGAGGTGGGGCGGTCCATGCAGCCGAGGATGTTGAGCATGGTCGTTTTGCCGGAGCCGCTTGTGCCCATGATTGTAACAAATTCGCCCTTATATATGTCGTAACTTACCCCGCGCAGGGCGTGCACGGTCTCGTCGCCCATCTTGAAGTCCCGGCGGAGGTTTTGTACGGAAAGTATGGCTTGTTCGCTAGATTTCATTTCCCCGTTTAGATGGATAAACCATTGATTTAGTTGCTTGTTGCGATTGCAAGATAACTTTTTTTTTCATATTACGTTGAGTGAACGCCTATGTAAAGAAAATATTTCCCTTATATCGGCAATAAATGTTTCTTTTATATTAAACACAGATTCTAATAATTTATATTATGACTGATTATAATTCGCGCCGTAAAGAGGTTTTTGATGAAACGAGTTTTTGCGCTTTCCATTTTAGCGGGATCTTTGGCCTTTGCCCAATCTGGGGCTCAGGGTGGTTCCGATGGTTTCCACCAACAGAATGCCTATACGCTTGGTCAGTGGGGTTTTTCCGTTGGAACGGGTGGCGATATGGCTAACGACTCATGGGCGTTTAGCCGTGGCGGTTCGTTCTCGGATGAAAATGGAAAATCCCATAGTTTTGAAAACTGGGCGGGTTCTTTTTCGGGTAACTTTAACCTCAGTGTTGGTCTGCTCAGCTTTTTAGATGTGGGTGTTGTTCTGCCTTTGTATTACGAACATGCTCATGAAAAAAATGATATTGCTGCCAATAATGGTATGTGGGAATCCGGTCTTGGTGACCTTGACGCTTGGATGAAAATCCGAATTCCGTTTGGCGATGAACGTACGGTATTTGCCCTCGCCACGTTGTTTGACGCTTATGCTCCGACGGGCTCTACCTCTAAGGGCGTTCGCCCCCGCCATGTTTGGTACTTGAATGAACGTGGTTATACGGATCCGTATAACGCCGGTGATTGGGCTCTTGGTGCGGGCCTTGCAATGACTTTGGACTTTAGCAAGATCGGTGCTCCGATTCGCTTGAACGGTAGCGGAAGCTATGTGCACGCTTTGGGCGAAGGTCAATCGGATGCCGTGATTTATACTGCAGGTCTGAACTTCTTGGTGAATGAAGGCTTGGATATGTATGTGGAATACTCCGGCGAAATGCGCGTCGAAAAGTCCGACTATCCGCGTGACCCGCTCGTGGACCCGATGCTCATTACTCCGGGTCTTCGCTTCCACTTGCCGTTTGGTATAGATATGGGCGTGGGTCTTGACTTTGCTGTTCGCAACTTCAAGAACTTCACGTATGAAGCCGATAAGGAAATGAAGAATGTTGATCAATACAAGATTAACTTCAAGGGCGATGATGGTAAGGCTTATTCTTATGGTTATGCTTCTACCCCGCTTTATGCTGTTAATGCCATGTTGAGCTGGCATGTAGATGGCAAGCCTATTGTGCATGACGAAGATGGCGATGGCGTATCGGACGAAAACGATCAGTGCGCCCATACGCCGATAAAGGCGACCATTGATTCTGTGGGTTGCCCGATTGATTCCGATAAGGATGGCGCTATTGATGGTTACGACAATTGCCCGAATACTCCGGCTGGCGCGACCATTGACTCTGTGGGTTGCCCCATGGATGGTGACGAGGACGGTGTGTTTGATGGTATTGACAAGTGCCCGAGAACCAAGAAGGGTGCAGTAATTGATGTGACGGGTTGCGAAGGCGACTTTGATAAGGACGGCGTTGAAGATTCCAATGACCGTTGCCCGAATACGCAGCCTGGCATTATCGTGGATGATACGGGATGCCCGGCTGATACGGACCGTGATGGTGTGTTTGACTCCTTTGATAAGTGCGCCAATACTCCGGCAGGCTTGCCTGTTGACTCTACGGGCTGTGCCGCTGATGCCGATAAGGACGGTATCCCGGATGCTTTGGACAAGTGCCCGAATACCAAGTTGGGCTTGCCGGTTGATTCTACGGGTTGCCCGGCCGATGCTGATAAGGACGGCGTTGCCGATGCTTTGGACAAGTGCCCGAATACGAGACCGGGTGCCCAGGTGAATGCCGAGGGTTGCGAAGGCGACTTTGATGGTGACGGAATTCCTGATGCCATGGACCAGTGCCCGAATACCAAGGCTGGCTTGCCGGTTGATTCTACGGGTTGCCCGGCTGATGCCGATAAGGACGGCGTTGCCGATGCTTTGGACAAGTGCCCGAATACCCCGATTGGCTCTACGGTTGACAATAATGGTTGTACCCTTGACTTTGATAAGGATGGCGTTGCCGATGACTTGGACAAGTGCCCGAATACCAAGGAAGGTGTGGTAGTTGATTCTACAGGTTGCCCGCTTGATAGCGATAAGGATGGCGTCTTTGATGGTGTGGACAAGTGCCCGAATACCGAGAAGAACGTGTCTGTTGATAGCACGGGTTGCCCGATGGATATGGACCATGACGGTATTGCCGATCATTTGGACAAGTGCCCGTACACACTTGCCGGTATTGAAACTGATTCTAAGGGATGCCCGAAGAACAAGAAGGAAGACCTGAACAAGTTGAAACAGGGTATTCAGTTCCAGACGAACTCTACCAAGTTCACCAAGAATAGCTATGGCACTTTGAACGACATTGTTGCCTTGCTGAACAAAATCCCAACGGCTAACCTCGAAGTTCAGGGCCATACCGACAATGTGGGAAGTGCCAAGAAGAATAAGGAACTTTCTGAAAATCGCGCCTTGGCAGTGACTAATTACCTCATTTCGAAGGGCATTGCCGCTAGCCGTCTGCGTGCGGTTGGTTTCGGTGGTGAAAAGCCAATTGCCAGCAACGGCAATAAGAAGGGCCGCAAGGCTAACCGCCGCGTGGAACTCGTTCCTTTTGAAAACTAATTTGTAAAACGCAAATTTTTTGCAGAAGCGTCCTCAAGAGTGGGGACGCTTTTTCTAAATTCAGACTAGAGGTGAATTTTATGTCGAAGAAGATTTTGGTAACGGGCGCCGCGGGATTTATTGGGTGCGAAGTCTCGCTAATTCTTTTGTCGAAAGGCTATCAGGTGGTGGGCCTGGACAATATGAATTCCTATTACCAGGTTTCGCTGAAAGAGGCTCGTTTAAAGCGCCTTGACAATGCAAACTTTAAGTTTGTACGTATGGACTTGGCCGATGCTGCCGGCATGATATCTCTGTTTGAAACGGAACATTTTGATGCTGTGGTCCACTTGGGAGCCCAGGCGGGCGTGCGTTATAGCTTGCAGAACCCGCAGGCGTACATCGATAGCAACGTGACCGGATTTTTAAACGTGTTGGAATGCTGCCGCAAGTTCCCGGTGACGCATTTGACTTATGCGAGTAGCAGTAGCGTTTACGGGCGTAATACCAAGACTCCTTTTTGCACCGAAGACCCGGTATGCAAACCTTCGAGCCTTTATGCGGCGACCAAGCGCAGCAATGAATTGATGGCCGAAACGTATTGCCATTTGTTCAAGATTAATGCGACTGGTCTCAGGTTCTTTACTGTTTATGGCCCGTGGGGTCGCCCCGATATGGCGCCATGGCTTTTTGCCGATGCCATTATGCACGACCGCCCGATTAAGATTTTCAACAACGGGAACATGATGCGCGACTTCACCTACATTGCCGATATTGCTGGCGGTGTCGTGAAGGTCTTGGAAACGGGAATGGACCGCGCTGCTGGTGGAACTGCGCCAGAATGCCGCCTGTACAACATTGGTCATGGCGATCCGGTGAACCTCCTGGACTTTGTGAAGACCTTGGAAAAGCACCTGGGAAAGACTGCCGAAAAAATCTATTTGCCAATGCAACCGGGCGATGTAGAAGTGACGTGGGCCGATACCAAGGCCTTGGAACGCGATACTGGCTACACTGCTGATACCAATTTGGATACTGGCATCAAAGCCTTTGCCGAATGGTTCAAGGGGTACGGAGTGTGAGGCTCGTTTAATCCTGCTCCTCTCTCGTCTAATTCTTAAACACCCACTTTTTATAGAGTGTAAAACTTACGAGTACGTATACGACGTTCGCGATAATATTTGCGAAGTAGGTGGGTTTCATGAATTGAGAAATCCAGGCGGTGAAGCCTGTGCACCATGAGGCGTTTTGCAGTAGGTGGGCCGAGCCCTCGAGTACAGCAAGGTTCACTCCGTAACTCACGAGGAATACGATGAGAAATCGGATGACCTCGGTGCGCTTTTTGTTGGTGCTTTTAAAATTCCAGATGCGATTGCAGAGGTAGCTGTTGCAGCCTCCGGCGACAAAGCCCAAAAAATTGGAGAGTTCCAGATTCCAGTCAAGAATCTGGTGGAGAATCCAGACCACGGCGAGCGTGATGAGGGTGTTCATTACACCGATGATATTGTATTTGATAAAGTGTAGCACGGAATAGTGGTTAGTGATTGGTGGTTAGTGGTTGGTGGTTAGGATTTAATTACGCAGGTTCGCGGCCTTTCCATCGCGCGCCTAGCGCCATTATTCTACTGTTTACGGAATCGAAGATTCCTAACCACTGCTTACTGCATACTAAATCTCTCGTCTAAATCATTCATCCATCAAATATAGAATGTATAATGAATTTTGAATATGCGAGGTTTATTGTATCTTGCTATTTTTGCGGGCATGGACTGGATTACAAGTAGAAAATGCAGTGCCGCCACGGCGGCCGAAATGATTAATGACGGTGATGTTCTTGGCGTTTCGGGCTTTACCCTTGCGGGTTACCCGAAGGCGGTCCCTTCGGCTCTTGCCGCTCGTGCCCAAAAGCTCCATGAAGAGGGAAAGCCCTTCCAGGTGACGCTTTTTGCGGGAGCTTCGACCGGCGATAGTTGTGACGGCGCCCTTGCCCGTGCGGGGGCGATGAAACTCCGCATGCCTTACCAGAGTAATCCGAGTCTCCGAAAGGGAATTAACGATGGAAGCATCAAGTACATTGACGCGCACCTCGGCAAGATGGGCTACCTCGTGCGTACGGGCGCCGTGCCTGCCCCGACGGTCGCCATCATCGAAGTGAGCGCGATTCTTCCCGACGGACGCGTGTACTTTTCCACAAGCGGCGGCAACTCCGTTTGCTATTTGGAAATGGCCCCGAAGATTATCCTTGAGCTAAATACCCGTCTGGGTGATAGCTGCATTGGCATGCACGACAACGCCCTCCCGGAGTTGCCACCGCACGCGAAACCGCTCCCGGTGTACAGCGCCGGAGATCGCGTTGGCGATGACTACGTGAAGATTGACCCGAATAAGGTCATCGCCATTGTGGAAAACGATGGCTTTGACGAGGTGACCCCGTTCGTGGAACCAGACGAAGTCTCGAAGAACATCGGTGAACGCATTCTGGATTTTATCCGCTTTGAAGAAAAGAGCGGTCGCCTTCCCAAGGGCTTGGCTTACCAGAGTGGAGTGGGCAAGGTTGCGAATGCCGTGCTTTGTGCCATGGCGAATGACGAGCGCCTGGGCCAGATAGACCTCTTTACCGAAGTTATCCAAGAAGCGGTGCTCCCGCTCCTCAAAAATGGGAAGCTAGGTGTTGCTAGTGGTACCGCCCTCACGCTATCGCAAACCGCTCAACAAGAATTTATCTGTAATGCACGCGATTGGAAAAAGCATTTTGTGATTCGCCAGCAAGAGGTGAGTAACAGCCCAGATCTCATTCGTCGTGTAGGCGTCATCTCGATGAATACCGCCTTGGAGGCAGATATTTTTGGCAACGTGAATAGCAGCCTGGTTTGCGGCTCTGCCATGATGAACGGTATAGGCGGTTCCGCCGATTTTGCCCGCCACTGCGCTCTCGGATTTTTCCTTACGCCCTCGGTTGCGAAGAACGGTGCCATCAGTAGCATTGTGCCTTTTGTGAGCCACGTGGACCACACGGATC
Organism: Fibrobacter sp.; assembly: GCA_024398845.1. Lineage (GTDB taxonomy): Bacteria > Fibrobacterota > Fibrobacteria > Fibrobacterales > Fibrobacteraceae > Fibrobacter. Next base: position 5,952 of record JAKSIM010000072.1, read on the forward strand.
ATGACACGCAGATTTTTGTGACGGAACAGGGGCTTGCGGACCTGCGCGGCCTCCCCGCCGAGGAACGTGCCCGCCTCATTATCAAGAATTGCGCCCACCCGGATTTTCGCGACGAACTCACGGATGTTTTGGAATTTGGCCTCAAGCATGCGAAGGGTATCCACCTGCCGCTGGCACTTTCCCGTGCCTTTGAAATGCATACGCGTTTTATGGAAACAGGCAAAATGCACGAATAATTCCCAAAATGGCCGAATTTTGGCCTAAATGGGGACGATTTTCGGTGTGTATGAAAATTTTAAGTTGTAAAAATCCATTAGGGTTTTTATATTAAAAATGATATACCGTGTAGGTATGTGGTATGAAGAACGCACCGAAAATAAAGTGGCGAAAATTGCCAGTTGCTATGTTTTTGGCATCATTGATAATGATGCTCTTGTGCGCTTGTGATTCCAATGAAAAGGTCAATAATTTATTTGGTGATGAATTAGAAAGCGATTCTAGTACACACCATTTTCCTGGGAAGGAATCCGAAAAAAAAGCCGACTATAGCTCTTCGAGTTATTATAGTGATTTGGGTTTGTCTTCTGTGGATCTAGTGTCGGATTCCTTGATAGTGGATTCGACTTTAGTCCAGGATGTTGATGATTTGCCCGCCTGTAATTCCGGTAATGAAGGCGAAGTCTTTATGGTTGGGACGTCGGCGGCTGCATATTTTTGTACAAGTGGCAAGTGGGTGTCAGCGGCGGACATTGGCTCCGAAATGGAATGCTCGAATGGCGTCCTTGAAATGCGTCCGGGCAATATGTCGGATCTTATTGGCGCCGATACCTCATCTTTTGTTTTGCGTAGGGAACAGGTCCCGGTTAAGGGTTTTGCCGAAAAGGGGCCGTTCCGCTATGGCGCTTCGGTCAAGGTGATTGAACTTGACAGCGCAATGCATTTGGAAGAAACAAAACGTTCCTCCAAGACTTGTGTTACCACGGCGGATGGAAGTTTCCAGTTTGCAGGGGTTGACTTTGTGTCTCCCTATGTAAAAATGGAGGCGAACGGTTATTATAGGAATGAATTGACCGGCGGACTTTCGACATCATTGGTAACCTTGAATGCTCTTGTTGATTTTACGGATAGGGATTCTGCCAATGTGAATATGCTGACGCATTTGGAAGCTCCTCGACTGATGCAACTGATGGGGCAGGGTGGCTTCCAGCAGCCTTTGCGTAATATGAAAGCGCAGAGCTTTAGAGAAATTCTATCGGCTTTCGAAATCAATCTGGGTTCGTCTGGCCAGGGTGGTAATAGTGGAAATGGCGGTTTTGGCGGTTTTGGTGGCTGGGGCGGCTGGGGTGGCCAGCAGCAACAGTCCTCGTTTACTCCGACCAAAAATGCCGAAGATGTGACGCTTTTTGGTGGCGATGATTATAGCGGCGCCTTGATTGCGGTTTCCATTATGATGCAACGTAAAGGCTCTGGTTCCGAAATGGAGTCCTATGCGGGTCAGATTGCTGATCGCATTAAGGGAAATGGCAACTGGGATGATAATAATGCCAAGGCGGATTTGGCCGATTGGCTCATGTTGCTGGACGCGGAAGGTGGTTTTGCGGACATCCGTAAGAACCTAGAGTCCTGGAATATGGGTGAGGTCGCTGATTTTGAAAAGCATTTGCGCAACTTCTGGACAAAAGTCCATAGTTTTGAAAGTTGCAATGCTATGACGGCGGGGAAGGTTAAGCATATTAATAATAGTATGAGTGCATACTTTGTTTCGTACTATGAACAGCCCACTGGTCCGCGCGTTAGGTTCATTTGCGATGGGGAAACGTATCAGTGGCGTGTTGCCACCGATATTGAAAAGGATACCGTGGGCTTTGGTCAGGGAACTTACGATGGGCAAATTAAGCCTGGCAAAATAAATGTAGACCGCTCATATATTTATGTGCAAAGTACAAAGTCCTGGCGCATGGCTACAAACGACGATATTCGCGAGTTTATTGATGTTAGAACTGTGTACGATAGCCTTGCTGCCGATGAATCGGTAGTCTTTGTGCTGCGCCATGCCGAACGTACAGATGATACTGGCAAAAACGGGCATTTGAACGACAATGGCAAAAAGCAGTCCGAACAGGTAGGTGCGAAGTTTAAGGGAATCGATTTGTATTTTGGCAATTCCGGATATACAAGAACCATTGAAACTTGCGATGGTTTAGGCAAGGGCAGCGGCTTGTCGGTAGTAGAACAGGATTCGCTCCCGTTCTTGAATGGCGACTGGTTTGTGAAGGACGCCGACAAACTCGAAAAATACAGGAATTCCGATGGTGGCGGTTGGGTTGTGTTCTCGAAGTACGCTTACCAGGGCGGCTATACCGACGCGCTCTATAACTTGCAAGATCGTGCCGAAGAACTGATTTACGATGAAATTATTCCGAATTTACCAAATATGAAGCGCGTGAGCTTCCTGATTTCGCATGACCAAATGGTGCTTCCCCTGGCTGTATATAGTACCGAGGGCAAATTGAACCTGCGCTATTTTGAAAACCAGAACTGGATTAATTATTTGGCTGGTGTAGCTATCATTGTGAATGGCAAGGGTGATGTTCGACTGGTTCCGGTTAAGGGACTGGACTCTGGAATAATGCATTAATAACCTTGTAAGTTAAATGTAATTTTTCTAAATTTGCGGCCAACTTAATAAAGTTGATGCTGGTGGGATGGCATTGTTTTTTAGGAGTTCACTATGCATAAAAAGCTAGCCTTGCTTTTGCTTCCGTTTTTATGGATGGCATGTTCTGAAGATTCAGATAGCTCTGATCACGGTGTTGCCGTTGTTGAAGAAGCTGATACCCTCTCTATAGAAGACAGCGTTTTGATTAGAGACTCCTTAGTCATACGCGATAGCGTGCTAGTGCGAGACAGTGTCGTAATCCGTGATAGTATTGTGGTCCATGATTCTGTTGCCGTTAGGGATTCCGTTTCTATCAGGGATTCCGTAGTGGTTCGCGATAGCGTTGCCATTAAGGACAGTGTGGAAATTTCTGTGCAGTTTAGGGATAGCGTGGAAGTTCATGATGTGGAATTCTACTTGGGACCATGTGCGACTGAACATTCGGATGTTGTAAAGTCGGTGACGATTAATGGAACGGAACGTTCGTTTGTATGTGATAAAATGACGCTTTTGTGGCGTGTGGCGACGACCGTAGACATGACGAATTTTTATGTGAAAACGTCTAATGTTTTGGACTTTGTGGATGTCGCCACCCTGTATCAAGACTTGGCGGAGGACGAAAAGCTCGTGCTCATTTTGCGCCATGCCGAACGAGGGGACGATTATTCAAGTAAGGGACCGCTTAATGAAAATGGATTTAAACAGGCCGAATCGCTTGGCGTAAGTCTCGTAGGTGCAGAATCCTTTTATTATGCGGGGACTCATGTGGTTCGCTCCCAGCAAACCTGCGAATATATAGCTAAGGGCCGTAACGATGAATCTTTTGTCCCAGATACAGTAGATGAACTTGCTAGCGGCTGGTTCGAGAAGGACCCGGATGCTGTTAGTACGTATGCCGCTAACGAAAAGGGTGGTTGGGAAAATTGGAAGGTTATTACTCGTTTTGCTTACGAAGGCGCCTATGCCGATGCCTTTTATGCAATGGACCTGCGTTTTTCCCAGTTGATGGAAAATGTCGTTTTGCCCAAATTCAATGATTCCGGTAAGCGCGTTGGTGTTTTTATCTCGCATGATACGGAACTTATCCCGATGGTGGCTTATGTTTCACAGGGGAATATTGACTTGCGATTCCACGAAACAACCAAATTTACGCAGTGGATTAACTATTTGGCGGGAATAGCCGTAGTTATTAGGGCCGATGGGACTCAAGTCTACTATGCGGCGAAGGGCCTTGAAAAGGGAACCATGGAATAGGGCTCAAAAGGCCTTTTTTGTAAAATGCTCTCGTCTTGACGATTGCGTAATTTCTATCTTTACGCCGTTGATTTTTATCGCAACAGTTCACTTAAATAAAATGGACACATTCCAATATGAATGAAACAGTAAACAA
>JAKSIM010000073.1 GCA_024398845.1 Fibrobacter sp.
GCCAGTACATCGCGTTTGCGATGAGGAAGTTCTTGACTTCGTTACGGCCGAGGTTAAAGATGTATGTGCCCCAGTGCGGGTGTTCGCCTTGGCGCGGGTCGGCATGCTCGTAGCAGGCTGTGCCGTCGAAGCGACCGAGGGCGTGCGCGTCTTTGGGGAAGTGGGCCGGGACCCAGTCCAAAATCACGCCGATTTCATTTTGGTGGCAGAGGTCCACAAAATGGCGGAACTGGTCGGGCGTGCCGTAGCGGCTCGTGGGGGAGTAGTAACCGGTAACCTGGTAACCCCAGGATTCGTCGAGAGGGTGTTCGGCAAGCGGCAAAAATTCCACATGCGTGTAGCCCATTTCCTTGAGGTACGGGATCAGGCGTTCCGAAAGTTCGTCCCAGTCCAAAAAACGATCCGGATTGGCAGGGTCGCGGCGCCAGGAACCGGCGTGGACTTCGTAGATGTTCATCGGGCTGCCAAAGACCTTGGTTGCCCAGTGCGTTTGCATATAAAGTTCGTCACCCCATTCGTACCCATCCAGGTGCGTGGTGATGGAGGCTGTATTCGGGCGGACTTCGCTCATCTTGGCGAGCGGGTCAACCTTTACGTGGAGGGCGCCATCGGCTCCATGAATTTCAAAGCGGTAGAGTTCTCCTTCGCCGAGGTTCGGGATAAAGATTTCCCAAATGCCCGAGGAACCGAGCATGCGCATCTGGTGGCGGCGACCGTCCCAGCTGTTGAAGTCGCCGACGACAGAGACGGCGCGGGCATTCGGAGCCCAAACTGCAAACTGCACGCCCTTGAAACCCTGGTGTTCTACCAGGTTGGCGCCGAGCTTGCGGTAAAGTTCGTAGTGCGTACCCGATGCAATCAGGTGACGGTCGAAGTCGCTGAGTACCGGCAAAAAGGCGTACGGGTCTGTGAGTGTGTATTCATTTCCGTCGCCCTGCTTAATAATCAGGTTGTAGAAGAACGGCTCGAATTCCATGTCGAGGATGGCTTCAAAGAATCCTGTGTCGCCAATCTTCACGAAATCAAACTCGATTTCGCCATCGCAAGACTCGCCGCGAATAAAGGCTGCCTGCGGCTGGTAGGTGCGAATGACCGTCTTGATTCCACGGTCCGTTTCGAGCGGATGAATACCTAAAATGGAGAACGGGTCCTTGGTTTTAAATTCCCAAATGGACAACATATCTTCGCTGGTAAGGCTTGTAAATTCGTTCATATCCATAAACACTCTTTTGAAAAAGTTTACACTGAAAAAGATAATTTAATTCTAAGAAATTTGAGGCAAAATCCCTAAAAAAAAGAGAAATTAACTAAAAAATTTTAGTACCCTTTGTACCATACTTTGGAGCCCTTTGCTTTTGTATGGTGGGTTGAATGGTCGGACCGTGTTAAAGATCTTTTGCTCCATGATATTGCGCTCGTGACTAAAGGCTTTGAACCCGTAAAAACCGTGGTAGTTGCCTGTGCCGCTCATTCCCACGCCGCCGAATGGAACGGAAAGATTTTCTATTTGGATTATGCAGTTATTGATACAGCTGGAACCGGCCGTGGTTTGCGAAAGCACTTTTTGGATGTCGGCCTGTTTTTGTCCGAATACATAAAGAGCGAGCGGCTTTGGCCTGCTTTGAATAAACGCAATCGCCTCGTCCAGAGTATCGTAGGCGACAATTGGCAGAATGGGACCGAATATTTCGGATTGCATAATCTGCATATCTGGCGTCACGTCGGTGAGGATGGTGGCCGGCGTATAGCGGGCCTCGATATCGATTTCACCGCCAAATACACAGTTTGCCCCGCGTTCTACAGCGTCTTCTATAAGCTGCTTGTGACGTGCGCAGGCTTTGGAATCAATAATACGTACAAAGTCATTGCTGCGGTAACGTTCGTCGGCGGTTTGTCCGTAGAATTTTTTGATTTCTTCGGCAAGAGCCTTGGCAAAGTTCTGTACAAGCGTGCGTGGACACAGGGCGTAATCGGGGGCGATGCAGGTCTGACCCGCATTGAGCATTTTTCCCCATGCGATTTTGTTTGCTGCGTCTGTGAGTTTTGTGCTTATTTTGTTTGTGTCCTTGCCTAATCTCTTGGCGAGGTCTGGTAATATTACAACGGGGGATTTTCCGCCGAGTTCAAGCGTGACGCTCGCGTGTTGGCGTGCCGCAAGTTCCGCGATGTGTGCCCCGATTTTAGGGCTTCCCGTAAAGAATATGTGATCAAACGGCAACTTTAAAAGTTCGTCGCCGACGCTTGCTCCCTCGCCTTCGATGACCGCAATTTCGTTGGATTCAAATGTGTTTTCGATAAGATTCGCAAGCAGGGCGCTTACGTGGGGCGTCTTGTGGCTCGGCTTCGCCATGACGACGTTCCCTGCGGCAATGGCCGAGACGATTGGCGAAACAAACAGCAACAGTGGGTAATTCCAGGGGGCAAAAATCAGTACGCGTCCCTTGGGCTCGAAATGGCTTACACTTCTGGTGGTGGGCAAAAAGAAAAGCCATTTGCCTTCCTTGTCTTCCATCCAATCGGCGAGGTGCGCAATGGCGCAGTCAATTTCCTCGATGGCGGGGAATATCTCGCATTCCCAGGCTTCGAATTTCGGCTTGTGAAAGTCTTGCCAAATGGCGTCGTAAAATTCGCGTTGTCTTTGCACAAGCGCTTCGCGCAACTTCTTCAGCTTTGCGATGCGTTCCTTGGCGCTCGTTTGCGCAATGGCCCAGCGGCGCTTGCCCTGCGCTTCAAAGATTTCCTGTATAGAAGGCGTTCCCATACTCCAAATATAATTCCGTTCACTTGTCAAGAATTCCGCTCACTTGTCAAGATGAACGCTAAAATCCGTTTTGCAAAAGAAAACACCCCAAAAGTAGAACAAAACACCCAAAAAGTAGAACTTTTGGGTGAAAAATCTATCAAAAGTTCTACTTTAATTAGTTTGTGTGTGCCAATTCGTGGCTGGAATGGTGCCGAAGAGGCGCTTTTTTCTGTTTTGTGAACGAAATTGCCCCTGTTTAGGGTGGTTTTTCGGTGCTTTTTTGCAAAATACTACGAATAAATTAACAAAAGGTAGGACTTTTTTATGTAAAATGTGCAAAAAGTTCTACTTTCCGCCCTAAAAATTTTGCAGAGCTTGTTACCCGACGCTGTGCTCGAGTTTTAGCGTCAAAAGCTGGCGTGCTTCGGTTGCGAATTCGCCCGGAAGTTCCTGGAAAACATCCTTGCAGAAGCCGCCCACCATGGCTTGGATGGCGTCTTCGCGCTTGATGCCTCGGCTTTCGAAGTAGAACAGCTGGTCTTCGCTGATGCGGCTCGTGGTCGCCTCGTGTTCGGTTTGCGCACTGGCGTTTGCGACGGTAATGTAAGGGAACGTGTGGGCGGCACTCTTTGTGCCCACGAGCATGCTGTCGCACTGCGTGTAGTTGCGGGCTCCTGTTGCTGATTTTCGGATGGAAACTTCGCCGCGGTAGGCGTTGCTGCTGTAGTCGGCGCTGATTCCCTTGCTGATGATTGTGCTCTTCGTATTTTTTCCGATGTGAATCATCTTGGTGCCGGTGTCTGCCTGCATGTGCCCGTTCGTTAAAGCCACACTGTAGAATTCGCCTACGGAGTTGTCGCCTACTAAAACGCAACTTGGGTATTTCCACGTGATGGCGGAACCCGTTTCCACCTGCGTCCAGCTGATGCGGCTGTTTTTACCTGCGCACTTGCCGCGCTTGGTCACAAAGTTGTACACTCCGCCTGCGCCGGTTTCGCGGTCGCCCGCGTACCAGTTCTGCACGGTCGAATACTTGATTTTCGCGTTGTCCTTAGCGACGAGTTCAACGATTGCGCTGTGGAGCTGCTTGCTCGAAAATTCCGGGGCGGTACAACCTTCCAGGTAGCTCACGCTGGCGTCGTCATCGGCGATAATCAGCGTGCGTTCAAACTGGCCCGCTTCCTTGTTGTTGATGCGGAAGTAAGTGCTCAAATCCATGGGACACTTGACTCCAGGCGGAATGTACACAAAACTTCCGTCGCCAAACACAGCGCTGTTGAGGGCCGCAAAGTAGTTGTCGCCCGCGGGAACCACGCTCCCAAGGTACTCTTCGATGAGTTCAGGGTATTCCTTGATGGCGTCACTGATGCTGCAGAAGATGATGCCCATTTCCATGAGCTTCTTCTTGTGGCTCGTGTAAATGCTGACGGAGTCAAAAACCGCATCTACGGCGACGTTCGCCAGTCGCTTCTGTTCGTCGAGCGGGATGCCGAGCTTTTCGAAGGTGGCCAACAGTTCCGGGTCCACGTCCTCGATTTTCTCGTGACTCTTTTTGTTCTTGGGGGCGGAGTAGTAGACGATGTCTTGCAAATCCACCGGATTGAAACTCAGCTCGCCCCAGTTGGGCTGTTCCATAGTCTGGAGCTTGGCGTAGGCCTTGAGGCGAAAATCAAGCATAAACTGCGGTTCACCGCGCAGTGCCGAAGCCCTGCGAATGATATCTTCGTTGAGACCTTTTTCGAAGGCCTCGTTTTCAATATCCGTGACAAAACCGTATTTATAATTTTCGCTCATTTGAACCGTTTCGTTGAATCGGGCTCAAATATACAAAATATTTATAAAATTTTTCCCGCAAAGGGTGGAAAATAGGTGCAGAAAAATATATCATTAAAAAATGAAATGTTTCCTTGAAAATCAAAGGATTGAGATGAATAAAATCATGGGAAAATTTAATGGTGTGGCCTTGCTCGCCGCTTCTTTAACGTTCTTTGCATGCGGTAGTGATGATAGTTCAACCGCCGCCGACACGAATGCTCCAGAAATGTCTTCTGCGGTTGAACCGGCATCTTCTGCGGACGCTCCAGTTGCAGGCGAATCTTCTGCATCTGTTCCGACTGATTCGATGTCTTCTGCAATTGTATCGATTGAAAGCTCCAGTTCTGTGGGGTCGGGTGATGTTGTTGCTTCTTCTGATGCGGGAGTCCCGCTTGATTCTGCTGCGGCTTTGGCTGCCGAGGTGGCGAAGGATCAGGCTTTTGTAGAAGCTTCCAAGATGAATGATTTTGTTGGTGTTAAGCAATTCCTTGATGCTTACGTTGAAGGTGAACGCCGCATATTGATTTTGCGTCATGGTCGTCGTGACAAGGACGATTCAAGTATTGGGGCTCATTTGACGGAACTCGGTGTGGATGAGGCTAAGGAAGTTGGTGCTAAGATTGCTAGCTCAGCACCCTTCTTCTATGGTTTCTCGGATTACACGCGTGCCAATGAAACGGCCGCTTATATAGCCGAAGGTCGTGGCGAGACTTTGTCCGAAGCAAATAGCGTTAATCTTTCTGCTTTGAACGGCGGCTGGTATGTGAAGAATAGCGAACTCTATTCTGCGTACGAAGCAGAATTCACAAGCACCGTTAGTACTAGTTCTTATAATTTCATTGCTGCTTGGGTATACAATGGCGAGTATGCGGATGCCGTTTATAACCTTGCCGAAAAAAGCGTAGAATTGATGGTGAATAAGGTTATCCCGAGTGTACCGTCTTCCTATAACTTTGCCGTCTTCATTTCCCATGACCAGCTGCTGGTTCCGCTGATTGCCTACTGCACTGGAATGAATATGAGCTTTGATTCCAACCTCTGGTTGCATTACTTGAGCGGTATTGGCATTGTAATCGACGCTGCGGGTAACCGTACTTACGTGCCGGTTGAAGCTCTTGATTGGTAATTAAGGAATGACTTCGACGGTGAGCTTGTTAAATCCGAGCTTGCCGCCATCGCGGATTTCTAGGGCGGCACGGAATACCGTGCCGTTCTTTTTAAATGGCTCAAGAACCGCGGTGAATTTGTTCTTGAGAAGTCCTTCGATTTCTTCGTCGGTGAATTCGCGTTGGTAAAAGACCTGCGGAATTCCGTAGCCGCAATGCGAATTCATGCAGACGAAGGCGGAGAGATTTTCGCCATTTGCGCCGGTCCCTTTGCGAAAGCGCAGCTGGTCCCCGCAGCATGGGCAGGGCATGTCCCGCTTGGGAAAGTCCCGTTTTGGAAAGTCAAATTCGGCACGACCTTCGCTGTTGAACTTGAGCGCGGCCGCAAAATCGGTGCCTTTTTTGCTCTTGAAACCTTCGATGACGGGAGTGTGACCCTCGGTAAAGAGCGCCTTGATTTCTTCGGCGGAGAGCGTGTGGCCTGCGATTGTTTTGAATAAAGTAAACTTGCATTCGCCGGCTTGTGCGGTGTCGGTTGTGTTACCGGAGGAATCTGCACTTGTTGTTTCGCTGGAGTGGGCTGTACCGGTGCAAAAGAGCGTGTTCTTGTTTTCTTCGAGAGGGCTTCCGCAAAGCGGGCACTTGTATTCGGTGGCCGCCCCGTGAAACTTCCCGTCGTTTTCGAACTCAAAGGTGATGTTGTAATCGTCGGTGAGCTTGAGCTTGGCCGCAAAGGTGCTGCCTTTTTTGCTCACGAACCCGCCAACGGATGCAATTTCGCGATTGGCGAGCAGTTGCTTCATCTCGGCGTGACTTAAGGTGCGACCCGCAATGGTGTGCCCGAACTTGAGTCCGCAATTTTCGTCCTTGCAGACGTAGCCCCAAGGCGCAATTTCGAGCGGTGAGCCGCATTTGGGGCAGGGAAGCATTTCGGTGACGGTTTCGCGTTCGAACTGACTCCCGTATTTTTGGTGTAGGTGCTCAAAGAGCTCTTTGACGTAGTTCACGATGCCGTCGCGGAACTCGACCGGAGTGAGGTTCCCCTTTTCGACCTGCGCGAGCTTGTATTCCCACTCGCCGGTCATTTCCGGAGATTTGACTTTCTCGTCCATCAGGGCGATGACTTCGCGCCCGCGGGCGGTACTCACCAGGTAATTCTTTTGAGCTTCAATGAACCCGCGCTTTTTGAGCGTCTCGATGATGCCTGCCTGCGTGGCTGGCGTTCCGAGACCGCGCTCCTTCATGGCTTCGGCGAGTTCTTCGTTCTCGATTTGCTTGCCTGCCGTTTTCATGGCGGCAAGGAGGGTGGCCTCGGTGAAGTGCTTGGGCTTGCTTTTCTTTTTCTTTTGCAGTTCCAGGGCGTCGAAGGGGGCACTGTCTCCCTCATGCCAGTCTGGGAAAGATTCTACGATGTTCGTGATATCGTCGGAGTTGCCGCCTTCGGCGTCGCCTTCTTTGGTATCGTCCTTGGATTTTTTCCCTTTGCCTTTGGCTTTCTTTTCTTCCTTGACCAGGGAACGGAAACCCTCATCTTCATTTTGCTTGAGCTTGAGACGAAAAACCTCTGCGTTGTCGATTTTGAGCGTTTGGTTCAGGACTTCCGCTACGTCGTTTTCGCGCGCAGCGCCATTTGTATCTCTGTTTACCAAACACTGTTTACTGCTTACTGCTGGTGCTGCCAGGAGCACTTCCATTTCGTTCCAGACATATGGGCGGAGCCACGCATAAATAAAGCGCTCGCGGGCGAGGTCATAAATTTTTTGCTCCATCTCGGGGAGGCCTTGAGGTTGTTCTCCGGTGGGGATAATGGCAAAGTGGTCCGTGACCTTGCTTGAATTGATGAACACGAAGTTCTCGCTTTCGGGACGCATTAGTGCGCGTTCCTTTTCGCCGGCGAGACGGCTCGCGAGGGCGTAGGCTTCGTGCTTCATTGTGTCGGGCAAATACTGCGAATCGGTACGCGGGTAGGTGAGGAGCTTTTTTTCGTACAAGTTCTGGGCGCAGTCCAAAACCTGCTGGGCGCTGTATTTGTACCGCTTATTGCCCTCTTTTTGCAATTCCGTCAGGTCAAAAGGTTTCTGCGGGAATTGTTTCTTGGGGGCGACCTCGATTTTGCTAATGTGGGCGAGTGCGGGTGCCTTGCACTTTTCGATGATCGCGTTCGCCTCGGATTCCTTTTCTAAAACCGCAACCTTCATGTTCGCGGCACCTGCGGCGACTCCGGTGGCGGTACTTGCGGCGACTCCGGTGGCGGCACCTGCGGCGACTCCGGTGGCGGCACCTGCGGCGGTGTTTCTGCTTCCGTCTTTGGCTGGCTTCTTGTCGTCAGTTTTTTCTTCTCTTAAAAGCTGCGACTGGAATCCTTTCCACGTCCCTACCACACTATAATAATAGAGCTCCTGGAACTGCTCCACCACGGTATCGCGTTCCACGACCAAATTTAGCGTGGGCGTTTGTACGCGTCCGACCGAAATCGTCTTGCCGCGTCCGGCGGTCAGCGTGTAGGCGCGCGTGGCGTTAAGGCCTACCATCCAGTCGGCGCGTTGGCGAAGTCTTGCGGCGTAACTCAGGTTCAATCGCTCGGTGGCGTCTTCCAGCTTTTTCCAGGCCTGGTCCAGGTCTTTTGCCACATAGCTGTTCACCCAAAGTCGCTTGACTTTTTTTTTGCGAAAATCGGGTGTGAAATCGAGAATCAAGTCAAAAATCAGGTTACCTTCGCGCCCGGCGTCCGCGCCGTTCACCAGCACATCCGCTTTTTCCATCATTGAACGCACCACGTTCAACTGCTTTTTGGTGCTCTCGATTTCCATGAGGCGGAACTTTTCGGGCAAAAGCGGGAGGTTTGAAAGTCGCCAACCGCCCTCGTAACCGGGGTACGCGTCAAGCGGCGCAAGCGTAATCAAGTGACCCACGCACCACGTAATGCAGTGGTTCTTTCCAATCAAACATCCGTCGCCCTGCGTAAAGTGTTCACCTTCAACACGTTCCAGCATTGGCTTGTAATGCTGGTTTGCAACGGAAGGTTTTTCGGCAACAAGAAGGATCATTTTTAATCAAATTTTTCTCAAAGTATAATAAAATTGCGTACCGGGAGTATGACTTTACCGTATCAAAGTTTTGTTGTTTTTATGAAAGATTTACTAAAGGTCACCTCTAATAATTCATTTTCAGAAAATCACGTGTAACACATCGCG
>JAKSIM010000074.1 GCA_024398845.1 Fibrobacter sp.
CTTGTGTTGATGTTGACGATGCAAGTAAGGTTTATGCTTACTGCAGTCTTGCCAAGATGGGCTGCCGATTCTTGACGGTTGATGCGTATTTAAAGGCGGTTCCCTTTTACGAAAAGAATGGGTTCCGTTTTATGAATGCCGAAGACGACGATCCGCATACGCGCCTGATGTACTTTGATTTGATTGACTTGGTGGCGTAAGAAAAAGCGTGGCGCCTAGCGCTTCTTTTTCTTCTTGTTCTTGTCTTTAGGCGGGGTGTAGTTCGAACCGACCGGAGCGCCGTTGTTTTGCTTTTTAGCGAACGCACCCACCTTCTTGAACATTTCCTTCATGCCTTCGTACTGCTTGAGCACAGCGTTCACGCGGCCGATTTCGGTGCCGGAACCTTTTGCGATGCGGGCCTTGCGGCTGCCGTCGATGATGTCCGGCTTTTTGCGTTCCTTGGGCGTCATGGAGCTGAGCACAGCTTCCACGTACACGAGTTGCTTTTCGTCAATCTGGTCCAGCGGAAGTTTGTTCAAACCAGGGATGAGCCCGAGGATGTCCTTGATGCGCCCGAGTTTCTTGATGGTGCGGAGTTGGTTCAAGAAGTCGTTCAGGTCGAACGTGTTGTTGAGGATTTTTTTCTTCAAGTCCTTCGCGTCTTTTTCGTCGATGACTTGCTGTGCCTTTTCCACGAGGGAGACCACGTCGCCCATGCCAAGAATTCGGCTTGCCATGCGGTCCGGGTGGAAAAGGTCAATGTCCGGAAGCTTTTCGCCAACGCCGATGAAGCATATAGGCACGCCCGTCATCTTCTTGATGCTGAGGGCTGCACCGCCGCGGGTGTCGCCATCCATCTTGGAGAGGCAGACGCCAGTGAAAGAGAGACGCTGCCAGAAGGTCTCTGCAACGTTCACGGCTTCCTGACCGATCATCGCATCGGCGACGAAGAGGATTTCGTCGGGGTGCACGGCGTCGCGGGCCTTTTCCAGTTCCTGCATCAATTCTTCGTCAATCTGCAGGCGGCCTGCGGTATCGTAAATCACGAGGTCAAAACCGTTGTCCTTCGCGTACTGGTAGCCGTGCTTGATGATTTCGACCGGGTTCCCCTGGCCTTCGTCATAAACCGGAATGCCGATGGACTTGCCCAACACCTGCAACTGCTTGATGGCGGCCGGACGGTAAACGTCGGCTGCCACGAGGAGCGGTTTCCTCTTCTTTTTGCTGCGCATGTAGAGGGCAATTTTACCTGCAAAAGTCGTTTTACCGGAACCCTGGAGACCCACCATCATGATGCCGACCGGAGCGGGAGCGGAGAGGTTGATTTCCTTGGTTTCGCCACCCATGACGGCAACGAGTTCGTCGTGGATGATTTTCACAATCTGCTGGCCCGGCGTCACGGAGGTGAGCACTTCGGAACCCAGGGCCTTTTCTTTTACGGCCTTCACAAAGTCGCGCGTCACGTTGAAGTTCACGTCGGCTTCGAGGAAGGCGCGGCGCACCTCGCGCAGCGATTCCGCGACGTTTTCTTCGGTCAGTTTGCCCTGCCCACGCAGGTTCTTGAGAGTCGATTCTAGAGAGTCAGTCAATTGTGAAAACATAGTGGGCTATAATTTAGAAAAAAAACGGATACATTCGTTTTTGTTTTGCCTAAAGAGCATCAAAAGGGTATATTAGATAAAAGTAACAGAAGGCCTGTTTGGGATATGAAAAATCTTGTTCTTTTATCGTTGACTCTTGGCATGCTATTTGTCGGTTGTTCCAGTACTTCCGGTTCTGATGAAGAGGAAGCGTTGGAACAAGAGGTTGAGGCTGAGGTTAAAAGCGAAATCAAGGTTGAAGACTGGGCCGCCGAGGCCGCGAAGCCTGATGGCCCGACTAAGGATGTGCTGGTAAAGACGACTTTGCCCGCCGCCGGTTTTTATGAAGCCTTTACGCTCCAGGTTCCGTCCCCTTTGAATGAGGGGGGCGTTGTCCGTTGCACTTTTGACGGCTCGGAACCTTCGGTAACTACTGCTGTGATGACGGAGCCGAAGGCACTTGAAAAATCTACGGTAGTTCGCTGCAATGAGTATTTGTTGGATTCCCTGGTGGCTAGTGCCACGGAAACTTACCTTATTGACGAAACGGTGAACATGCCCGTGGTTGCTGTGAGTGTACCGCCCTGGTATTATAGCAACATCATCAAAGCGGAACCTTGCAAACCGGACCCGTGCAAAAGCGCCGACTTTTGGCTCGATACTTCTGTGACGGCGCATGTGGAATACTTTGCCAACGGTAGCGCCTCTGTGGGTAAGGCGTTCGAAATCGATGCCGAGGTAGCCATCATGGGTGGCTATAGTCGCAACCAAATCAAAAAATCTGTTTCGGTAAAAATGAAAAAGGGTATTCAAAAGGGGCACTTCCGTTATCCTTTGTTCGAAACGCACCCGGAACATAAAAAATTCAAGTCCTTCATTTTACGCAACAACGGCAACCGCTTTGTTAGCGACTACATTGAAGATGCTATGGCCACTAGCCTCTTGGAAGGGACTCAGGTAGATTACCAGCGTTCTCGCCAGGTCGTGGTCTTTTACAACGGACATTATTACGGCATTCACGATTTGCGTGAAAAGTTGAACGAACATTTTGTAGAAACCAATTACGGCATTGATGCGGACGCGGTTGATTTCATCAAGCATTCTGGAACAAAACCCGAGGCTTCTGGCGGATCCATTGACGCTTACGTTGAACTGCTGAATTTCATTTATTCAAGCGATTTGACGGGCGAAAATAACGAAGCCTACAAGAAACTCCTTGAACAGGTGAATATCGAAAGTTGGGTAGAGTATTTTGCTGCAGAAATTTATTACCACAATGGGGACTGGCCCGGCAATAACGTGAGCATGTGGCGCTCCGGGACGCAAAAGTGGAAATTTGCCGCCTACGATATAGACCACGGCTTTGACTGGATGTGGGGTGTCGAAGATTTTGAGCAAGAAACGAATATGTTCTCGTGGATTAAGCGCGGTGGGCATGGAAGCTGTATGGGGAAGGATGACCCTCTTTGCTTCCACAATGCGTTCGTGAAGTTGAACACGAATCCCGAATTTAGACGGACTCTCGTTAATCGCGCTGCTATCATGTACTCCTCGTTTATCAATGCCGAGAAGGTGAAATCGGCTACGGAACGTATCGTGGCGACAATTCCCGAAAGTGAATATAAGCGCGATATGGACAGGTTCAATCGCAGCGAACTTTATTATGAAAATTCTTGCGGTAAAGGTTTTTCTGCCACGGGAAGTTGCATTAAATCGTGGGCTGTTGATCGTGACGTGAGTGTTCGCAAGGAGTTCCGCACAGAGTACGGTCTTGGCGAAGACGTTTCTGTGAGTTTTGCTTCTGTGGGTAATGGCCAAATTCTTTTGGATGGAATCGCTCTTCCGAGCGCAAACTATACAGGAACGTTCTTCAGTGGAAAC
The DNA here is from genome assembly GCA_024398845.1 of Fibrobacter sp. Taxonomy (GTDB): domain Bacteria; phylum Fibrobacterota; class Fibrobacteria; order Fibrobacterales; family Fibrobacteraceae; genus Fibrobacter. The sequence continues at coordinate 3,444 of JAKSIM010000074.1, forward strand.
CCGATGTTGTTAATGGCTTCTGGCGAAGGAACGTTTGTTGGCTGGGAAGACGGTTCTGTGGAAAATCCAAGAATGGTTTTGCCTACCGAGGGAGCTGTCTATACAGCGACATTTGAATCCGCTCAGCAATAGCTTTTTACGCATTTTAAAATGCTATACTTTGAGAGGAAAAAGTATGATTCAAAAAATTCCGTTTGCAAGTGTGCCTGGCGTGAGCGTCGGCAATGCGGAAGATTCTGTGGGCAAAACCGGTGTGACGGTTTTCCGCTTTTTAAAACCCGCATTTGGAGGTGTGTTTATTAGCGGCGGCGGTCCTGCCAGTCGCGAAACTCCTGTACTAGATGCCGAGCGTGCCGAGACTCCGGTGAATGCCCTTGTGCTTGGCGGTGGCTCTGCTTATGGACTTGCTGCAGCCGATGGCGTAATGCGCTCTTTGGAACAGCGTAAAATTGGGTACGATACGGGCTTCGCGCTTGTGCCGATTGTGGTGCAAAGCTGCATTTATGACCTCTCGTATGGAAATTCAAAGGTGCGCCCAGGTGCGCAGATGGGCTTTGACGCCTGTGAGGCTTCGTTTGTAGAGAACCTCCCGGAGTCGGGTAACGTAGGTGCTGGCACGGGGGCGACCGTCGGAAAAATCTGCGGGATGAAGCGCGGCCAAAAATCAGGTATCGGTTACTCTGCCTTGCAAGTAGGCGATGCGGGTTCTCTCAAGGTGGGGGCCGCTGTGGTTGTGAACGCTCTCGGCGACATCTTTGATGGCTCTGCAAATAAAATCGCTGGACTCACGAATGCGGAACGCACCGCTTTTGCGGACAGCGAGGAGGAATTGTACAAGCTGTTTGCGCCGACAGACTTCTTTACGCATGGGCATAATGTGCCAGAGGAAGCTTCGGGGGCTGTCCAGCGTGGCAACACGACCATCGGGGCAATCTTTGTGAACGCCCCTTTCTCCAAGGCTGAACTCAAGAAGATAGCTCAGATGGCGACGAATGCCTATGCCCGCTGCATCAACCCTGTGGGGACCATGGCCGATGGCGATACTATTTACGCCTTTAGCGTAAGCGAGGACTCGGTATCGCCCAACTCCATGCAAAATGCACCAACCGCGAAAGCCGACATTAATATGGTGGGGACTCTTGCGGCGCGTGCCATGATGCTTGCCATCCAGAACGCAATTGAATCTTCTAAAATTCCTGATTCAGAATATTTAAAAAAATTGCTAGAGGTTCTCTAGAATATGTTGTTAATTGTTAGCTTGGGCTAACAAAGTTAGACTAGGCTAATTTTCGCCAAGCCAAGCTAACTTTCGCCAGGCTAGTCTGACTTAATTGCATAATTCGGCGTAGACTTCTTTCTTTTTAGAAATCGGGCGCGTAGGATCTTCAAATTTCCCGGATCCTGTAAATTCGAGTCCGTCACAACTAGCTTCTACGTCGGTGCCTTCCAATATGGCAAATACGAAATACCAGGCGGTAATGTCACCTTGGCATTGTTCTTCTGTAGAGTCCCTGCCGGTTGCTTCAAAAAGGATGTGCATGGCCTTTTCGTCAAAAGTTAAGGTCATGTCGCCAATGTCTTCTTCTGAGGTTTTCTTGATGAACCATTTTTCATCATCTGCCGAAAAGTCGCAATCTATTTTTTGCGTGAATGAAAAAGATGTTTCTCCTTCGCTCGGAAAGTCTGCGAAAAAATTGGACATGTCCATTCCTCCATTATCGCTAGGGCTGCCGGTACTATTGTTGCTGGAATCTTTGGAATTGCCTTTTTTGCTGGAGGTGTGATTTTTTTGTGAGATTTTTTCGTCGCCATCTGTGGATGGGGCGTCTACCGTTTGAGAACAACAGCAAAGGCTTGCAACGTATGCTGTGGCTGCTATTAGGGTAAAAAGTATTTTTTTCATAGGAACCTCCTTTAAACAATATATATCATTTTTGCCACAACACTCGTCTTTTGCTAAATTTGCGTTTTTTCAAAACGCATTTAGCGGCGGCTCGGTCATGTCATCTTGAGCAAGCTCGGATGCCACGACACTCGTCTTTTGCTAAATTTGCCGCGCAATGATTTTAAATACCTTTTTACAGCAGCCTAGATTTAAGAAAAATGGCGGGGTTCACGATGTGCTCGTCGTGGCACTCCCCATGTTGCTCAGCATGTCTTTTGACACGCTCATGACCTTTGTCGACCGCCTGTTCCTTGCAAAACTCGGCCCTTGCGAAATGAATGCGGCCCTTGGCGGTGGCGGTACGCAAATTGTGATGCTCAACTTTTTTTCGGGTGTGATTAGCTATGCGACGGCCATGGTGGCACAGCGTCTGGGGGCGGGCAAGTCCAACGATTGCTCAAAAGTGCTTGTGCAAACGTTGTATTTCTCGGTGTTCTGCATTCCGCTTTTGATTGCGACCATCCCGATTGGCTATTGGATGTTTGGCTTGCAAAATCTTGTGCCCGAGCAAATGGAACCGCAAAAACTTTATTTTAAGATTTTGATGCTGGGTGGCGTTTTGATGCTCGTGCGCAATGCCTTGGCTAACTTCTTCTCGGGTATTGGCGAAGCGCAAATCGTGATGAAGGCCGCCTTTGTGGCGATGCTCGTGAACGTTGTTGCAAATTACTTCTTGATTTTTGGCGTAGGGCCGTTCCCAAAGTGTGGTGTGGCCGGCGCTGCCTACGGGACGCTTCTCGGGACGTTTGTAGCGATAGTGATGCTTGCGGTTGTATATTTGAGCCGTCGCAATCGCGAACGCTTTGGAACCTCGAAAAATCATAGCATTGATGTGCCCCTCATGAAGGAACTTTTCCGTAAGGGCGTTCCCTGCGGTGTGGAATTTTTCTTGAACATGCTCGCTTTTCAGAGCCTGCTCTTTTTGTTCCACGGGCTCGGCGCCGTGAGCGCTACGGCTGCATCCATCATGTTCAACTGGGACATGGTGGCCTATGTGCCGCTTATGGGCTTGGAAGTCGCTTCCACGAGTCTTGTGGGGCGCTTTGTGGGGGCAAAAAATGCGGCTGCGGCCAAACGCTCTACGTATTCTGGGCTTAAAATCGGATGGGGCTATTCGCTTGTCATAGGGCTTCTGTTCATCTTTTTGCCGGAGGTCCTGGTCAACATTTTTAGCCCGGACGAAACGAACGCAATTTTTGAATCCGCCCGCCCGATTAGCATCTTTATGCTTCGCGTGGCGGTTGCCTACATTTTTGTGGAGGTGCTCCTGGTGATTTATGCGGGAGCGCTTCGCGGTGCGGGCGATACCGTGTGGGTCATGTTCGCAAGCGCCATTATGAACTGGAGCGTTACGGGGGCGCTGTTCGTTACCGCCTATGTGTTCCACGCTCCGGCGCAGTACGCCTGGATTTCGGTTGTTGCTTTGTATGGCTCCGCCCCGCTATTTTTCTGGTGGCGTTGGCGCAGCGGCAAGTGGCGCAAACACGTACTTGAACGTAATTAAAAAAATTATCTTTTAATAGTATATTTGATATAAAATGAGGGGAACGTCTATGCTCGAAAGTATTCATACTGTCATTACAGCCATTAGTGACTTTTTGTACCAACCGTTTATTGTTCCCCTTTTTTTGGTGGTGGCTGGTATCTTTTTCACCATCTACCTCAAGGCTCCGCAAGTTTGCCTGTTCCGTGAAACACTCCGCGTGATTCTCGAAAAGCCCGTTAAGAGCGGTGAAATATCTTCGTTTGGTGCCTTGATGGTTTCTACCGCATCGCGCGTTGGTACCGGTAACATCGTGGGCGTTTCGTCGGCGATTTGCCTGGGGGGGCCGGGTGCTGTATTTTGGATGTGGGTTGTTGCTATTCTCGGGGCTTCCTCTGCTTTTGTGGAATCCACCCTTGCGCAAATTTACAAGAGAGAAGACATTGTAAAGCAGCGTTGCTACGGTGGCCCGTCTTATTATATGCAAACGGCACTTGGGAACCGTACTCTTGGTGTTATATTCTCTGTTTTTATCTTGCTCACCTACATTGTGGGGTACAATCTTCTTGCTTCGTACAACATTCAGTCGGCCTTCTCTGAATACGGTTTTTATAAGTCTGGTACAACCCCGATGATTATTGGCGTTGTACTTGCTGTTGGTTTTGGCCTCTGCATATTTGGGGGCGCGCGACGCCTTGCTCGTGTTACGGGTGTTATGGTGCCGTTTATGGGTGTTCTCTATGTTCTTGTCGCTTTAATTGTCATTGCTGTCAACATTGCAAATGTACCCGGTATGTTTGCATCGATTTTCAAAAGCGCGTTCTCTTTTGAAGCTGGGGCAGGTGGTTTTGCCGGTAGCTGTATTATGTATGGTATTAAGCGCGGTTTGTATTCTAACGAAGCCGGCATGGGTTCCGCCCCGAATGCGGCTGCGAGCGCAAGCATTTCGCATCCGGTAAAGCAGGGACTGGTGCAATCGTTCTCCGTGTTTATCGATACCATAGTCATTTGCTCTGCCACTGCCTTGATGTGCCTCTCTTGCAATGTTACTCCGACGGCGGAACTTTCTGGTATTCCGTATGTGCAGGCTTCGCTCCGCACGGTACTCGGCGAAGGTGGCCCCGTGTTCATTACCGTCGCCATGGCCCTGTTTGGCTTTACAACTTTGATAGGGAATTACTACTATACCGACGGTTGCCTTCGCTTTATTATTGGGCATAGACCAAATAAAATCACGATGGTTGTGTTCCGCGCCATCGCGACAATAATTGTTTTTGCTGGAGCTATTAGCAGTGCGGCCCTTGCATGGGATTCTGCGGACATGTGCCAGGCGCTCATGGTCGTGGTGAACGTTCCCTGCATTGTCATTCTCTCTCCGATTGCCTACAAGGCACTGATGAACTACGTGGACCAGCGCAAGGCGGGCAAGGAACCCGTATACAACGCCAAGGCCTGCGGTGTAAAACAACCCACCGACTTCTGGAACGACTGATTTTTATACGTCCTTCGTTTTGAACTAACCTCGCCTGGTAATGGTGGGGTGGGGGTGCCGTCATAAACTCTTGGTTGAAAAGCCTTTGATGCAATAAATGACGAAAAAAATCGTTTTTTTTGACAAAAAAAGACGATTGTCATTTTTTGTCATGTACATGTGTGTATATTATACTGCATAGGAGATTTAATATGCAAGCAATTAATCAGTTCTTTGGTCAAAACAATGGCTATTCTCGTTCCATCACTCTCAGGAATCGTCTTATTCCTATCGGTAAGACCGAGGAAAATATTCAAAAATTCCTGGAATCCGATAAAAATAGGGCGGATAAGTATCCTGGTGCCAAGCAATTGATTGATAACCTTCACAAAGATTTCATTGCCGAAATTCTATCTAACAATACGT
>JAKSIM010000075.1 GCA_024398845.1 Fibrobacter sp.
CGTTTATACGGGGGCGTCTTTTTTTGTATAGATTTAAAGCGCTTCGTGCAGTTGTTGTAAATCAACCTTTTAAAGAAACTATGAACGCACTTGTCTATGCTCTCTTTGCCCTCTCGGGTTTTGCAGGCCTCATTTACGAAGGATCCTGGGCCCGTTATCTCAAACTCTTTTTAGGGCACGCCAGCTATGGCCAGGTGCTCACGCTCTGCATTTACATGGGCGGCCTTGCCATCGGTAGTTTCGTGGCGGGCAAGCTCGTGGAGAAGGTGCGCAGGCCGCTTCTCGGGTATGCGGCGGTGGAACTCGCCATCGGCATTGGCGGTGTCGTTTACCACCCCATGTACAACGTGCTCACGGGGTTCTTCTTCGATAGCGAGTTTACGGCGGGCCTAGGCTTCAAGGGTGCCGAGATCATGAAGATTCTTTTGGCGACGGGCTCGACGCTCCCGATTGCGATTGCGGTCGGCATGACGTTCCCGTTCATTGCCGCGGGGCTTATGCGCAAGAGCGGTGCCGAACTCTCGCTCCCCATGCTCTATTTTACCAACAGTCTGGGTAGCGCCATCGGCATTCTTTTCACGAGTTACATGCTGATTCCGGAACTGGGGAACCATGCGACGCTTTGTGTGGCCGCTTCCATCAACTTCCTGCTGGCTGCGGTGTTCGGCTTTATCGGGTTTGCGACGCCCGCGACCAAGGCCGAAGCCGATGCGGAATCCGGCGTGACGGATGCGGAACCGTTGAACGAAGATTACGTGGCCGAACACAAGCTTGCGATGCCGCCCAAGAGCACCTGGTTCTGGATTGCTGCTATCACGGGTTTGACTTCTTTTGTGTACGAGATTGTGTGGATACGCTTGCTCAGCCTCTTGATGGGTTCTTCGAGCCACAGCTTTGACCAGATGCTCTCGGCGTTCATTTTGGGCCTTGCGATTGGGAGTGCCGTGAGCGGAAAACTTTTGAAGAAGGATTCCCTGGTGGTGCTTTCGATGGCGCAGATTTTGATGGCCTTCTTTGCGCTTTGCACGCTGTACTTCCACAAGCCCTTCTGGGGCATGATGAACGAAGCGAACCAGATTTTTAACGCCACCTCGGACGGCTACATTTGCTGGAGCGTCTTCAAGTACGCGCTTTCTGTTTTGTGGATGGTTCCCACGAGTTTCTTTGCCGGCATGACGCTCCCGCTCATCACGTTGATTTTGACGCGCGCCTTCAAGAGCGAAGCCCCGATTGGCAAGGTCTATGGCTGGAATACGCTTGGCTCCATTGTGGGTAGCGCCGGCGGTGGACTTTTGCTGCTTCCGCTTTTGCAACTCAAGGGCGCCTTGGTGCTTGCCGCGTTTCTGGACTTCGCCATTGGCTTTATTTTGCTGGTGGTGTACCGCAAAAAGTTCCGCTACAGTGTGCCGTTCTACGTGATGGCGGCCTTTATGGTGGTGCCTTCGATTTTTGTGAACTTTGACCCGTCGCTCATTACCTCGGGCGCCTTCCGTGCCTACAAGAATTTGCACCCCGACGAAAAGATTATTGTGCGTGACGGTAAAACGGCGACCATCAGTTTCCATGAATCCGACGTGCATTATTACGTGAAGACGAACGGCAAGGCCGATGCGAGCATGAGCAAGGACCGCAATCACCCCATTGAGGGCGACGAACTCACGCAGGCGGCAACCGCCTTTATGCCGATGGCTGTGAAAACTGAACCGTACGATGCCGCGATGGTCGGCTTCGGAAGCGGCATGGGCGCGCATTACCTGCTTGCCGACCCGCTGGTGAGGGACTTTGACTGTGTCGAAATCGAAGAAGAAATGATGGACCTCGCGAAGGGATTCTACCCGTGGAATGCCCGCGGCTACGATGACCCGCGCATCCATATCTTTATTGACGATGCGCAGACGTTCTTCCTCACGAACCGCCGCAAGTACGACCTGATGATTAGTGTCCCCTCGAACCCGTGGGTGAGCGGCGTGGCGAGCCTGTTTAGCCACGAGTTCTATACCAGAATGCGCAACTACATCAAGCCGGGTGGACTTTGGGTGCAGTGGATTCAGACCTACGAATTCAACGACCAACTGTTCCTCAACATTTTGAAGGCATTGGACGTAGCGTTCCCGCATGTGAGTCTGTACAAGGCTCCCGAGGAACCGGACATTATCATTATCGCTTCGGACCAGCCGGTATTCCAGAAGGGCATTGGCCGCTTTAGCACGGACCCGGTGCTTGTGAAGGAATTCGAACGCATCCACCGCGATCCGGAATTCTTTGGCGAAAGGAACTTCCTGTTTACCTCGAAGATGGTCCGCAACATGATGGAAAACATCGAGCCGAACAGCATCTTCACGCCGATGGTCGACAACAAGGCCGAAGAAGCCCGCTTTGTGCATTCCGACGCCCACATTGTGCAGGTGTTCGACTCTTGCGAAATCTGCTGGCCCGAGTACCTCGATTCCGCCGATTACGCCCTCCGCCGTCCGGCACGCATCAAGGCCATGATGGAAAATATGGAGGACCCGTACCGCACTCTTGCCATCAACGCCTACTTGGAACATGTGGATTCTCTTGCGAAGGAATCCTTGGCTCAGGCGGCGGTAGCTCCTGCGAAAAACGCAGACTCCGTGATTGTTGAAACGGCGCCGACTCCGTCGGGTGATTCTGTGGTGGCAGCCGCTGCGATGGCGGTGAAACCCAGGTTCATGGTGACTGAATCGTCTCCGGAATGGAAAAAGTTCCGTGAAGAGTACATCGAGTGGATTCGTGGCGTCCCGATGGAAATCCGCGACACCGTCGCCATCTACCAGAAGGTACGTGACCTCGTGAATCTCGGCGTGTTCCCGGCTTCGTTTGTCGATGAATTCAACATTCTCGAGGTGGCACGCGTCAAGGATTACGCCACGGCCGCGAAACTTGTGGCAGACTTCTACGAAAAGTACGAAGTCAAGGACATGGACGAATTCTTCTTGAGAAACGCCATTTTGATTGCCTTCCTCGCGCATGAACCGGAACTCGCCGACGTGATTTACAAGGAAGCGATTCGCCCGCACGAAAGTTTCTTCGCTGTCGAAAAGCTCCTCATCTCGAAGGAAATCCCCAAACTCCGCCGCGCGAACCTGAAGAAGTAGCGGTTGCCGACGAGCAACTCAACGCTCCCTTTTGCAGTCATTCCCGAGTGTCGAAGACTCGGGAACCCAGGGCGGTCTACACGCACCGTGCTTGAAAAAAAACGATGACGGCGGAACCTGTGGCCTAATCGCAATGGATTCCCTCGGCGAAGCCTCGAGAATGACGCAAAATTGCCGTGAGAATGACGCGGAAATTGCCACGATACTGCCTTGCAAAAAAAATCCCGCAGGGTTGCTGCGGGAACGATTGGCAAAAACTTGCCACGAGAGACTATTTTGAAATTAGTTTGTTTAGAACAGGTAGGTGATGCCCGCCATCGTGTAGAACGAAAGCAAATTAGCCTTTTGGAATCGGCTTTCGGGCGGAACAAGAGCCTTGTTCAAAATGTTGGAGAAGCTCTGGACAACGCGAATGTCTAGGTTGATATAACGGGTGACCATAAAACCAAGGTCAAAGATACCGCCTACTTCTACGCTAGATGTCACAAGGGCGTTGTTGTCGGTAATTTCTCCACCGCTGTTAAAGCTTTGGGTGTATTCGGAGCTACCGGTCAACTTGAGAGAAAGATTCAAGCCGAGACCCGCAAAGAATCCGAGGTCTTCGAATGTATAGCGCACAATGAGCGGAATTTCAAAAACCATCATGTCGATGGTGGCGTCATCGGTGCCATATTCGGAATCATCCTCGAATTTGTAATGGCGGTAGTTAAAGTCGAGTTCCGGAGCGACGCTCAGATTCTTGATGCCGAGAGGCATTTTCACCATGAGGCCGAGGCCGCCGATAAAACCGAATTCCCATCCTTCGGATTTGCTTCCCCAGAAAGTGTTCATACCGGCATGGGCACGGGCACCCAACTGAATCACTCGGGCAAAACCTTCTGTGCGCTGGCGGTTGATTTCTGCTTTGGAAGTCTGCTCGTTTTTATAACGAGCGTAGGCGGCGGCATAATCTTCGTCGTCACTGAATTCGCTATCGGTTGTTCCGTCGTACGAAGACTCGGAAGCGGATGCGGAAGGAGTGGAATCAAAGTCGTCAAATTCATCGGCATAGGCGGATAAGGCCAATGCTAGAATTGCCGCGTTAATCAGAGAGAGTGTTTTTGACTTCATACGTCCCAATTATAATAATTGTGGTACAAAAATTGCTCCCTTAAAAATATATCTCTGTGTAAAAAGGGTGCAGAAAAAAAAGTTTACTTAATTTTGCGAAATTTGGGACGAAACGCCCCGAAAAGGACGTCTTCGTGTGAAAATCAAATTAAAGCATGAAAGAAATGCCGAAAGAAGTATGGAAAGATTGCAAATTAGACTTCATAATTTCGGTTTCGGCGATTGCACCTTGGTTTAGAAGGTTACTGAAGTCCCTAGAAACGCGAATGTCTATGGCGAACCAATTTGTGAAAACATAGCCTAAATCTACGAGGGCGCCAAGCTCAACACCGGCCGTAGGCAACGTGTTTTTTCGTTTGTCTTTTTCGGTTCCCTTTGCGGAATGCACAGTTTGTTTGTATTCCGAAGTACTTGAAAGTTTAAGGCCAAGGTCAAAACCAATCGCAAAGAACAAACCTTCGCTTTCCGGAGCGTATTGGAACGTGATAGGAATTTCAAAGAGCATCATGTCGATTTGGGCTTTGTCTTCGCTGGAATAATCTTCACCGTATTGGATTTCGGTTTCAAAGTTATACCGACGGTAGTTAAAGTCCACTTCGGCTCCTACGGTAAGAGCGCGGGTAAATACCGGCAACTTGGCAAAAATACCTGCGGCAACGTCAAAACCCGGCCCCCAGTTGTCGGATTTGTCGCCAAACAGCAGGTTCATACCGCCAGCGGCACGGAAGCCGATTTTAATGGAACGAGAAAAGCCCTCTTTGCGGGCGCGAGAGATTTCGGCATTCTCGCTAATGTAGCGTTCATAAGTGTCGTCGTTGTCTTCTTCGTCAACGCCTTCTTGACATTCGGGCAAAAGGGAATCTGCCGGAGTGCAGTCTTCTTCGTCACTTGCTACGGCGACTTTCGCGCTGTCGGTGGCTGCTTGAATTGTTGAGTCTTGAACGGCGTTTGAGGTGTCTTGAATGACATTGGTTGTGTTCTCTGCGGTACTTTGATCGGCGGAGGTGCTTAGGTCGCAACCATCGCCTATGCAGGCGGGTGCAGGCTCATTTGATTCGCCGTTGCTCAGCTCGGTTCTTCCACCGTTTTGCTTGGCTACCCATGCCGAATCAACATCGGGCTCATATTCCTGAGCAAAACCAAAGGTAAATGCTAGCGCAAACGCCAAAAATGTGGATTTAGACAAACTCATAATATAATTATAACAAAAAGGGGCGGTAAAAAGCACTGGCATTGCAATAAATCCATATTTTTTTTATATTCAAATTGGGATGTGGAGCAAAAAAAGCGTAATATATTTCCATAAGGAGCTGAAATGAAACGCTTGATTATTATTGCGGTGCTGGCCTTGGCTGCAATTTCCTTTGCTGCAGAAGGTTTTTCTGTTGGTGCTCGAGTCGGTCTCAGTTATGATGACTGGTGGGGGTACGATAATGATTATTTCTCACTTCCGAGCGATTTTTGGGGCCTAGGTTTTAACGGTAGCGTAGGTGTCCTTTATAGCTTTACTCCTTTGGTTGCCTTGCATTCGGAATTGGGCGTTTCCTTCCGCAGTTCCTCTGCCGAAATGGAGCCAGAAGACGAGGAAGAGGCTTTAGAGGAGGCTCCCGAAATGTCCTTTAATCAATGGAATTTGGACATTCCTGTGCTTCTTCGCGTGACTCCAGGGAATTTCTTCCTTGAAGCTGGTCCGATGATTTCCTTTAATTTGGATTCCTACATAAAATTTGAACAGTATGGCATGTCTGCAGATTTAGATATGGATTACAATACGTTTGAATTTTCTTTGGCCTTTGGAGCCGGTGTTTCTATTCCGGTTGCGGGCCATAAGTTAGATGTCGATTTCCGCTATGTGCTCGGAATGACAAATTTGTTTGAAATGAAGGGTTTTGTCAAGAGCTTTGCTTCCTTGGAAGGTGAGGAAATCAGCGATGAGGCACTCGAACAATTTTTGGAATTTTATGGCCTTGATAAGCTGGATATGCCCAAGACCTGGCAGTTCCAGTTAGCTTTGACTTACTGGTTCATGTAATTTCAAATTCAAAGTTCAAAAAATGCCAACAAGTTTACTTGTTGGCATTTTTTTTACATCTGTTCTAGAGTTTTTCCGTTCGTCTCGGGAACGTAGAAAATCACGAAGAATAGGCTGAACAGGGCAAAAGCGGAGTAAAGCAGGTAGGTGGGGCCGGGACCGATTCCATCTTGCCCAGAGAGAATGGGGAAGCTGAAGCTCACGATGAAGTTCGCGAGCCATTGCGCGAGTCCGCACACGGCGATTGCAACGGCCCTGATGCGGTTGTTGAACATTTCCCCGAGCATCACCCACATGACCGGGCCCCAGGTCGCGGCGAAAAACGCCACGTAGAGGTTCGAAGCTATCAGTGCGATAAGTCCGCTTTCTCCGATAATACCGAGGTTGGCGTTTATTCCTACGCTGAAGCAGAGGCCCATGACGGCGAGGGTGCATGTCATGCCGATGCTCCCGATAACAAGAAGCGGCTTTCGGCCAATCTTGTCGATGAGGAGGATGGCGATGATGGTCATGACGAGATTGATGGCGCTGCTTATAAGGCTAAAGAGGAAGGAGTCCCCTTCGGCAAAACCGACGCTTTGCCAAAGCAGGGTGCCGTAATAGAATATAACGTTGATGCCCACCAATTGCTGCAAAATGGCGAGCCCGAGGCCTGCCCAGACGATTGGGGCTAGGCGCCTTGTGCCGTCGCTGAATTCAAATAGGTCCGCGAGCCTTGCGGTCTCTTTGTTTTTAAAGGAACTGTTTATGGAATAAAGGACTAAGTCCGCATTGTCGTAATGTAGTTTTTGCAAAATCCCTCTAGCTTCGTTTAAACGGCCTTTATGAACAAGGTAACGAGGAGACTCTGGTAAAAGTAAAATTGCAATTCCGTAAATAACGGCCGGGATGATTTCTATCCAGAACATCACTTGCCACGCCTGGAATCCGCCAAAGACGGCGTTGCTCGCGGAACCCGCCTTCCATACGATGAGGTAGTTGGAAAGCAGAGCTGCGAATATGCCAATGACAATGGCAAGTTGCTGCATGGAACCGAGCCTACCGCGCAAGGACGCTGGGGATGTTTCTGCAATGTAGATTGGGGTAATGATGCTTGCGATGCCTATGCCCATGCCGCCAATCAAACGCCATGCAATGAAGTCGTAAATGCCGAATGGGGCGCCGGACCCGATGGCGCTTGCGATAAAGAGCAGTGCCGCGGCGAGCATACAGTGAACGCGTCCAAAGTAATCGGCAAGTCGGCCTGCCAAGTAGGCGCCTATCGCGGCTCCGATAAGCGAAAGTGAAACCGCCCAGCCGAGCATGTAATCCGAAATACCGAATTTTGCCTTGAGGGTTGCGTTTGCTCCGTTGATGACAGAAGAGTCAAAACCGAATAAAAATCCGCCGATGGCGGCCGCTGCGGTAATGAGCGCGATGTAAAGCAGGTTGAAATTTTTTTCGCTTTGCATAGGGAATCTCCTTTTGCTTGCGATATAGCAATAGGAGTATCCGAATGACAAGCTTATTGTGGACGCAAGTTGACAAGGGCTATGCTCGGATGTACGAGAAAGAATTTTTTATATTTTCGCCGTAAAATTTAACCAAGTAGTGGCTAGTGATTAGTGGCTAGTGGTTGGTGGAATAATCCGCCTTCGGCGTTTTACAAAGCGCGAAGCGCCTTATATTCACTGCTTACTGTTTACGCCCTAAAGGGCTAACCACTGCTTACTAACCATTGCTTACTGAGGCAAAAATGGCAAAGTACAATCCGTCAGAAATTGAAGTGAAATGGCAAAAGTTCTGGGCCG
>JAKSIM010000076.1 GCA_024398845.1 Fibrobacter sp.
TTACGCCGCTCGTGGTGGCCGCCTTGAACGCAATGTCCGCCTCGCCGTGTTCGTCCACGTTGTCGTAGCGTTCCGGGATTTCTTCCAACGTCGCTAAATCTACGTTGTTCAAAATGCGCTGCATGTTGGCGCTGTGCAGCGCAAGCGTTTTCATTTTCACTCCACAAAAAAAGACCGCCTCTGCGGTCGGAGTTTCCTAGGCAGGTAGCGATCTATAAATACACGATGTTGGCCGATTTCCCGGCGGACGCAAGGAAATTACATAAAAAGTTGTGCGGTCGCAAGTAAAAGTTTGTAAGTATTGTGAAAATGTACTTGTGTTTTTTTGCCGAATCGCGGCCTAAATTTTTTTAGAACTTCTAAAGAAATTTCGTTTAGGGTGATTGCCGTTTTGAATAGGATTTTTTTGAGTTATGAAATGCCTTTGAATAGTTGAAGAGCTTTATTGGAGGAATTTAATTATATTTAGAAAAAATTTTAATAAGGAGTAATTATGAAATTAAAGATGCTTTGCTGTGCTGCTTTGTGCTCTATAGCTTTTACGGGGTGCGCAAAAAGTAATCCAACATTTTTTGTAGATCCGACTTGGACAGAAAAGCCTGCGTCTGTGACCGTTGCTTTTACGGAGCCGAATGTTGAAAATAAGGACGATTTGGAAGACGATCTCAAGGATTTCGCTAATGATTTCAGTTCTTGGTTTCAGGCCGAGTTGAAAAAAGACCTTGAAGCAGTCACTAAGAATTCTGTGCCTTTTGAAGTGCGCAAGGCGAATGTGGAAGAATTTACGGTTGTCTCGGATAGTATCAAAACCGACAAGTTTAATATGCTCAAGCCGAACAATATGGAAGGCGATGGATATTACCTTGTGTTTTCCAATGTCAATTTTAGTCGTCGAGAAGACGCATATGATAATGCGGCCTATAATGCCTATGTTGCACAAAATGGTTATGGGGCACCGGTAAATCCAGGTACAAATAGCATGGCTACGGCAGGAGCGACCATAACTGAAAATGCGCTTTGGGTTAATGCTGATTATGCTTTTTATAGCGCCAAGTCTGGCGAAAAAGTTGCCTTTGGTCATTGGGCTGTCAGGAGCAAGTTTACCTATGCTATGACAACTTCAGATTGGGAAAAATGCGTGATGGCTCTTACGAAAAAGACATTGGCGAGAACGCCTGTTCTTCGGAAATAGACACTTTTGAATGTAAAGAAAGGACTTGCCGATGGGTAAGTCCTTTTTTAATACTTTGTTCTAAATGACGATAACTCGCTATACTTTGTGCTTGATTTTCGCAACGGCGAAAGGCGATACGAGTGTCGTTAACGTAACGAGTGCCCAGAAGTTTCCACTTGCGACATCGTAGGCTTTGAGGTATTCTGCAAATCCCTGGCCTGCCTTTAGGAACATGGAAAGGTCAAACAAGTTTGTTAGTAAAAACCACATAATGCCGAACCAAATGTAGTCCTTCTTGCGGCAATTGGCGATGCGGGGGATGAATGCGTACGCGATGGCAAAAATGCATGCGCTCAGAATGATTCCGCTAATGGGGTTTGCGATGCTCCCGAGTTTTACAAGGACATTCTCGCGAAAGCCTCCGTTCAAAATGGCGATGGGGATGATGAGTGCCCAGACTCCGAAAGCTTGAAGATATTTCATAAATTAAATTTCGTTAAATTTTTGAACTACAAATTCTAGTTTTTTGACAAGGAAGTCGGCGCATTTTTGAACGGCCAAACCAGCGCATTTTTGAACGGCCAGGTCGGCGCTTTCCTGTGCGGAAACATGAGCGCATTCCTGTGCGGAAACATGAGCGCTTTCTTGTGCGGTTACGCGGTCGCTTTCCTGCATAAACGTTTCGTCGGCGTCGGTTTCGAACCGGATGTTTTCGTGCGGGATGAGGCCGATGGCCGCCGCGGTTGATTTCTTGCGGAAACTGTCCGCGTGAAGCGAGAAAAGAGCCCCTAGCGGGAGCGCTGCACGCACGGTGCCGGTATCGCCGCCGAAGCGGTGGAAGACAGGGCGCGGTCCGTGTCCGTTGAATCCTGCCGACTGGAGCAGTTTTACAATCCGTCCGTAATCCCCGACGCAGTGGATTTGCAGGTCACGCCCGAGTTCCAGGGCGAGTTTCGCTTGCTTTAAAAACACATGTTCCTGGATTCCGCCCGCCTCGTACCCGGGGTAGCGCTTGTCGAGCCCTGCTTCGCCGACCATGGCGCGGCTGTTTTCGCGCAGCAGTTTCTGAAGGTGGGCGAGGTACTCTTCGGTTGTTTCGGCGGCTACCATAGGGTGTACCCCATAGGCGACGCCCGCCAAGCCCGAATTGCCGTCCTCCCTCGAACCTTTTTCCAAGCCTGCCACGGCGTCCCATTCCCACGGTTCGCAAGCGACGGCGATGTAGCTGTAGCCACGCTGCGCGAGCTGTTGGTCGAGTTCCCGCGGGTCGGGGAGCCTTGCCAAATGGAGGTGAAAATCAAGCATATTTGCCAATATAGCACGAAAAAATGTGTTTTGATGTTTTTTTGTCGTAAAACTTTGCTTTTTTGCTTGTTTTTTTGATGGAAAAAGCCTAGTTTAAGGTCGTTGGGTTTCCAACGAATGATTTTTTTTTCGTCAAAATAAAGGAGTCTTTATGCGCGACTTGCTTGAGAAAGCTTTAAATAAAGGTCTGAGTGTTACTTTTTCGAATGAAAACGGTTTTGCCGTCATTCGCATTGCCAAGGGGGAGGAGGTCGTCGCAAGCTGCAGCCTCGGTTCCGCCGATTTCCGCTCGACCGTTGAAGATTCTCTCCAGTCACTTTTGCTGGATCTTGAACGCAAAGGCGTTTAATCCGCTCTGCTAAAAATTAGCGCAATCTGCGCACAAAAAAAATCCCTGTCCACTTGGTGAACAGGGAAATTTTTTTGCCTGGCGATGTTTGCTGGAGACGTGTCTCCAGCATTTAGCCCGCATGGCTTGTTAGTTGATGCGGCCGACCAGGTTGCCAGAGAGCATAAAGTCTCTTGTGCAGCCGTAGCTGTGGAAGCCGGCTGAGAGGCTGAAGCGGTCGGTGAAAGCCTTTTCGAGGTAGAGGGCGCCGAGGACGTCCTTCACGTGCTTTGCACCAAAGCTCTGGAAGTCTTCGAAGTCCTGACGGTCCTTGACCCATTCAGCTTCGAGAATAATGCGGTCCACAACCTTCGTTTCAATAGAAACGCCACCCGTAATCGGGAACACCATGTCGTCGTTCGGGTCAATGTTCATAAGAGCGCCTTCGGCAAAGATCGTGAGGAAGTTCTTGATGAGCGGAAGCTTGGCCTTGAGAGAAACATTGTGGGCAACGTCTACATCGGCGTCATAGACCTTGTCAAAGAGGTTGCTGCGGTAAGCGAGCTGGATGTTCAGGTCGTTAATACTTTCGAGACCGTGGAAGTTGAAAGCAGCACGAACGTCACCCTTGTTGAGGTTCGGAGAACCGCTAATAAAGGAGAGGAAGAAGTCCAGGTTGTCGTTCGGGGTGAAACCGAACTGCAACTGGTTCTCTGGATCCTGTGTAGACATGAAGCCGTTCAGGTAACCGTCAACGTAACCACCGAAGTAGTCACCGTTCTTATCGGTGTTGTCCCAACGACCAACCTTGAATACAAAGTTGTCTGTATTCTGCATTGCCCAGGCTTCGTCAAGGGAGAAGTAATCTTCAGTAGTTTCTGCAGTGCCTTCGCGGAGGGCGGTCTTCTTTTCGACCTTGGTCAAACCGTTGTCAGACATGCGGAGGTCGCCCGGGTAGAAGGCGACACCGATCTTGCCCTTGAAGTTTTCACCTTCGGCGAGAACTGCGAAGTTTGCTTCACCGCTCCAGGTTTCGAGGTTGTCTCCCATTTCGTCGTCTTCGGAACTCCAGAACACCTTGCCTGCTTCCAATTCGAAGTCGGCTTGAATGTCAAAGGCGAGACTTTTCGTTTCGACGACCGGCTTCTCAATCATTTTTTGTTTTTTGCGACGTTTCTTCTTTGCCTTTTTAACAGGTTCTGCTGCGGCGACTTCGGCTGCCGGTGCGGCGGCGGAATCAGCCGGAGCTACAGCGGCTTCGGCAGCCGGAGCGGTAGAATCAGCAGGAGCGACAGCGGCTTCAGCAGCCGGTGCGGTAGAATCAGCAGGAGCGGCAGCGGCTTCAGCAGCCGGTGCGGCGGAATCAGCAGGAGCGGCAGCGGCTTCAGCAGCCGGTGCGGCGGAATCAGCCGGTGCTACAGCGGCTTCAGCCTTCGCGTCAGCCTTCGGAGCTTCGGCCTTCTTGGTCGTATCTGCGGCAGGAGCTACAGCAGGAGCGGCGGCTTCGGCCTTTGCGTCTGCCTTCGGAGCTTCTGCCTTGGCAGCCGGAGCGGCCTTTGCGTCGGCCTTCGGAGCTTCAGCCTTGGCAGCCGGAGCAGCCTTTGCGTCGGCCTTCGGAGCTTCAGCCTTGGCAGCCGGAGCGGCCTTTGCGTCGGCCTTCGGAGCTTCGGCCTTAGCAGCCGGAGCGGCCTTTGCGTCAGCCTTCGGAGCTTCGGCCTTAGCAGCCGGAGCGGCCTTTGCGTCAGCCTTAGCTGCCGGTGCGGCAGTTTCTGTCTTTGCAGCTGCGGCCGGGGCCTTGGCTGCGGCCTGCGGGGCGGCAAAAACACTTGCAGCCAAGAGGCAGGTGGCTATGAACATTTTTTTCATGTTGGATCTCCTTGAAATTCCATTTAGTAAAATTTTAGTAAAATTCGAAACTTTTACACGAATTGCTACGCTTATATGGGTATAAAAAGTTAACTTATACAGCAAAAGAGGTTCGTGTTGAATAAAATATTAGTCTTATTCGTTTTTTTGTGTGTTTCGTTTTGCTTTGCACAAGAAGAATTGTTCGTTTATAAGAAAGTAAACAACGAAATTGATGAATCCAACCCGTCGGGTAAACTATACAAGATGGACTGGATTAAGGAACTGCCCATTCCGCCGCAAAAGGTTCAAAAGGTAACCTGGGTTAAAGAGAAGGTCGAAGTCAAAGATAAAAAGGGCCGCGTTGTCAAAGACAAGAAGGGCAAGCCCAAGATGAAGACCAAAAAGAAAAAGGTTGTAACCTGGGTCGAAGTGGAACCGACGGAACCTCCGACTTTTGTGCCTGTAGATTGTAAGTTCGGTTCGGTTTGGGTGCGTCGCGCCGATCTCGCTCGATTCCAACAGGCGGCAAAGGACATCAGTGGCGAGTACGCCTCGTCTACGGGAAGTGTTACGCTTAAAAAATCTCCGACAAACCCGCGCTATTTCTCCATTATCATTCAGAACGGCACCGCGGACGAGCGCGCCGAAATCGAAATGGGTAACTTGGAAATTCGTGAGGCTAACGGTCATGTGCGTTTCAACTACCACGAAGATGGTTGCATAGTAGACGTGGCTGTGGTCGATTTCAAACTTAAAGTTGCTCAGCGTGGCTGCGAAGATTACAATGACGGCAAGTACAAGCTGGAAGGCGAATACAACACTTACAAGGGCAACGTGCGCAAGGTGGAATCGTTCAACATTCCGGAGCAGGCCTTTACCTATAAGTATTTCCAGTGGTGCGATAGCGGCTTTGATTCTTGCAAAGAAGAAAAGGATGAAAACGGCAAGGTGACCATTACCTGGAGCAAGGGTGGAAACGGATTCATTGAACGCAAGGCCGGTGAAGAAATCCATACTTACCGCCCCTTTGAACACGTGATTCCCCATAAGCGCGATTTCTACAAGGGCGAAAAGCCCCAGGTCATTAAGACCAAGCGAACCGATATTAGCGGTGAATGGTGGATTTGGTACTATTACCCGAAGGCCGAACGCTTCAAGATGGTGCGTGCCGGCATGCGCGAAGATATTGCTCAGATGGAAATTTACGAGTGATAAAATCGCTTGAACAAAGTCGCTTTTTGTTCCTGGATTCAGGACCGCTGGTGCGGCTCCTCCAGATGCACCCCGATTACTACCCGGTGGTGTCGGGCGTTTTGGACTTTGTGTACGAGAAGAATATACAAATCGTAGTTTCTTCAATTACTTTGTTTGAAATTTGTGAGAAGGCGTATGGTTCAAATGCTCCGGTACTTGCGCGCGAGTATCGTGAGTTCTTTGAACATTCTGCCAATGTACGCCTTTGCGAAGTCAGTTCCGAAGTCGCTGTCAAGGCCGCGGAACTTTTTGCTGCCGCCGCCCGCACGAACCATAAACTCACCGAGAACGAATCTATACGACTCGCGACCGCATACGTGAATGGTGCGGATAGCATCCTTACCGAATGTGCGAACTTTCGCGAAGCGACCGACATTCCCGTCGTGACGCTCGACGAAGTGTAGTAGTAGGAAGTTTACTGTAGAGAGTGACTGTGCGGTTGTGGGCGAGGCTCATGACCGCTTTTTTAGTGAATAGTGAAGAATGCTACCTGCACGAAATACCAAATATTACTCTAACCCCAAGCCCCTAACCCATAAATCCTAGCCACTAACCACTAACCACTGCTTACTAATTACTATCTTTACCTCTGTAAAATTTATTGGAGATTCACATGTCGAATTATTGTCCTGTTATCGGTCTTGAAATCCATTGCCAGCTCGCCACCAAGACGAAGATGTTCTGCGGTTGCGAAATTGAAGTGAACACCACCCCGAACAAGCACGTCTGCCCCGTTTGCCTCGGTATGCCGGGTGCCATGCCTGTTCCGAACAAGAAGGCCGTGGAATATGCCATTCGCCTGGGCCTTGCCCTCAACTGCGAAATCGACTTGAACGCCATGTGGACCCGTAAGAACTACTTCTACCCGGACCTTCCGAAGGGTTACCAGATTACCCAGACGGGCGGCCTTCCGGTGTACGACCATCCGATTTGCAAGAACGGCTGGCTCGAAATCGTAAAGGAAGACGGGACCAAGAAGCGCGTGGGCATTACCCGTATCCACATGGAAGAAGATGCCGGTAAGCTCATCCACGACATGAGCCCGACGGATTCCCATTTTGACGCAAACCGCTGTGGCACTCCGCTTTGTGAAATTGTTACTGAACCGGATATCCGCAGCCCGGAAGAAGCCGTGCTCGTCTTGAAGAAGATCAAGCAGACGCTCGAATACACGCAGGTTTCCAAGGCCAACATGGAAAACGGCAACATGCGCTGCGACGGTAACATTTCCCTCCGCGCCTCCGAAGATGCTCCGTTTGGCATCCGCGCCGAAATCAAGAACTTGAACAGCTTCACGAACTTGGAAAAGGCTCTGTACGCCGAAATGAATTTGCAGGCTGCGACCTTGGATGCCGGTCGGGAAGTGGAACAGTGCACCAAGCGCTACGATCCCAACGCCGACAAGACGATTGTGATTCGCAGTAAGGAAGATGCTCACGACTACAAGTACTTCCCGGAACCGGACATGGTCCGCCTCGTGACAGACCCTGCCTTTGTGGAAGAAATTCGCAATACGATGCCGGAACTTCCGGATGCACGCCGCGCCCGCTTCATGGCAGACTACGGCGTTTCCGAATACGACGCCCAGGTGCTTACCGAAGACCGTGATGTGAGCGAATGGTATAACACAGCTGCAAAGGATTGCAAGAACGGAAAGATTCTTGCGAACTGGGTGATTACCGAACTCTTGGCCAAGGTGAAGGACCTTGAAGGTGGTCTTGAAGCTTTGAAAATCAAGCCGGAACAGCTTTGCTCTCTCGTGAACATGATCGAAGACAAGACAATCAACGGAAAGATTGCAAAGACTGTGTTCGCCGAAATGTTCGAAACCGGTGCAGATCCTGCAAAGATCGTGAAGGACAAGGGCCTCGTGCAGGTGACGGATACGGGCGCTATCGAAGCGATTGTCCGCGAAGTCTGCGCTGCAAACGCGGCCCAGTTCGCCGAATTCAAGGCGGGCAAGGTTGCATTGAAGGGCTTCCTCGTGGGTATGACCATGCGCAAGTCCGGCGGCAAGGCGAACCCGGGCATGGTGAACGAAATTCTCGACAAGCTCGCTAAGGAATAGTTGCGTAAGTTACTTGGCATTCTCGTTTTTGTAATCGCCTGCGTTG
>JAKSIM010000077.1 GCA_024398845.1 Fibrobacter sp.
GCGGAGGGGCTCGCAATGACAGGCGCGGAGGGGCTCGCAATGACAGGCGCGGAGGGGCTCGCAATGACAGGCGCGGAGGAGTTCGCAATGACAGGCGCGGAGGGGCTCGCAATGGCAGGCGCGGAGACGAAGGGGTGGTCCTTGTACATGGGCTGCATGTGCATGGGTTTCCAAATGGGGCGGCCTTCGGCGTTCATGTCGGCGATTGCCTGAAGCACGGCGGCAGGGGTCGATTTGCCCTTGCCCTCGCCCACGGCTGCAGAGTCAATAAGCATACAGCTGAGCCAGAAGTTCGGCACGCTGTTTTCGGCGTCAAACGGATTCATGCTCACAGGAAGGCCCTTGAAGCCTTCCTTGTAACGCTCGTAAATGGCGCGTTTCTGCGCAATGTGCTCTTCGAGGTGCGGGAACTGGCCGCGCACCACGCCGGCAATCACGTTGCTCATGCGGTAATTGTAACCGATTTCTTCGTGTTCGTACCACGGGAACGGCTCGCGGCTCTGTGTACTCCACTTGCGGACTTTGTCGGCGTCTTCCTTGCTGTTGGTGAGGAACATGCCACCACTCGAACCGGTGATAATCTTGTTTCCGTTAAAGCTGATGGCGGCGTAATCGCCAAACAGGCCCGTCTGCACGCCCTTGTAAGTTGCGCCAAAGCTCTCGGCGGCATCTTCTACGAGCAGAGCGCCGTGGGCATCGCAAATTTTACGGATTTCATCGCACTTGCCGGGAGTCCCGTAAAGGTGCGCCATCACGACCAACTTAACGTCCGGAAACCGTTGGAACGCGGACTCGAGGCTTGCAGGGTCCATGTTCCAGGTATCGCGTTCGGTATCGATAAATACAGCTTCACCGTTTTCGTAGGCAACAGAGTTGAGGGTCGCGGCAAACGTCATGTCACTGCAAAAGACCTTGTGGCCCATGAGGCTCCCCTGCTCCGGCTTGGCGCGGCCATAAAGGCGTTCGCCGGCCAATCGGGTGCACAAGTGGAGGGCGGCTGTGCCACAGCTGAGGGCAACGGCATACTTGCAGCCAACTTTCTCGGCGGCCATGCGCTCAACTTCGTTAATATTTGCGCCAACGGTACTCATCCAGTTGGTTTCGTAAGCTTCTTGCACAAACTTGATTTCTTCACCGTGCATGGTGGGGCTCGAAAGCCAAACTTTTTTTTCGAAACGGAAACTCATATGTAAAAAAATAGCAAATTTTCGTTTTAATAGCTACATAAAGCGCCACGTCAGGATGACGAGTGTGGGTACGGAATGCAATGGATTGCTTCGGCGCGATGCGCCTCGCAATGACGCATAAGGCGAGCGCAGCAAAAATGAGCTTGCTCATTTTTATTGCCGAGCCGCAGCCTCATGCACGAAGAGCAATGACGCATAAGGCGAGCGCAGCAAAATTCAGTTAAAAAAACTTAAGTACAAACAAAACAACGTGACAAGATTTAGAAAAAATTTTATTTTGTTCCATCATTTTTTTGGGGCTACAAAGAACGTGTTAAAAAAGTTTATTCTCATTTGTCTTGTCGGCATAGTCGGCAACGTTTTGGCTTTGGAAATCAGGCCTTTTATCGGTGGATATGGTCCTAGCGCATCTTCCATCGTGGCAAGGAACAAGGGCGTAAAGTCCATAAGAGACTGGGATAGCGAGCACCAGTTCATAGCCGGCGCCGAAATGAATTTTTCTGCGGAATTCCTCCCCATTCGCTACGGTTTTGGCTTGGGCTATAAAAGCACGCTCAAAGAAGAAAACACAGAAATCATTCCAGCATCCATCCCCGTGTGGGGGTCTTTCGCCTTAGGCCGCATAAACACAGACAACTTTTTTTCGCCCTATTTTATTGGCCGCGCAGGTTTTTTGCCTCTAGTTACAAGCGAGGGCTGCTGGTGGGAACTCCCAATCAACTTTTTTATGGCCGGTGGAGCCGGGGTCATCCTGCCTATGAGCATCGGCCTCGAGGTCTACTACGAGTACTCCTCCGTGCTTAAGTCTTACGAATACAACGACGTGAGTTTCCGCGTTTCTACCGGTAAACTGGGCGTCCGTCTGTCAATAGGTTTCGAAGTTTCGCACGACAAGGTCTACAGTCCACATAACAGAACCACTGTCAAAGATCCGGAATCCGAAGAAGCAGAACTGTTTGAAATCGAAGACGAGGACGCGGCCAAAGAGGCTGCCGAAAAAGAAGCTGCAGAGAAGGCTGCTGCCGAAAAAGCCGCCAAAGAAGCAGCAGAGAAGGCTGCCGCCGAAAAAGCCGCCAAAGAAGCTGCCGAAAAAGAAGCCGCCGAGAAGGCCGCCGCCGAAGCCGCTGCAAAGCAAAAAGAAGAGTTGCTCGAAATGCAGGAAAAGTCCACTACCGACAAGAGAAAGGACAACCTCCGCAAAAAAGCTTCCAAATCCTCAAAGAATACGAAAAAGGCCCCGGCAAAAACCAAGGCAAAAACCAAGGCAAAAACCAAGGCCAAAACCGCCCGAAGGCATAGGTAAAGGCTAGTCGTTTTTTTTACACACCGCACAGTCCGCGAACTTCAAAAGAAAATTCGCGAGCTAAACCGCTTTCATCATGATGGTTTTATTGAACTCTTCGGGCGTGGTGAACGTCGGCACAATCTCGTGCAGGGCACGGATGGCGACAGCATCATCGTTCTCGGCAGCGGCCTGCTTTAACGCAGAAAGCTGCTGAATGAACTTATCGGTGTCAATCTGAAGTTGCTTACCGATAAAGATGAGCTTGTTTTTGGTGCTCTGCAGGCCCTCTTCGCTCATCAGGAGTTCTTCCTTGATTTTTTCGCCCGGGCGTAGGCCCGTGAACTTGATTTCGACGTCCTTGTACGGGACCTTGCCGTACATGCGGATGATGTTCTCGGCGAGCGTTACGATTTTAACCGGCTGGCCCATGTCAAGCACAAAGATTTCTCCACCATGCGCAATACTTGCGGCTTCCATCACAAGGCTCACCGCCTCAGGGATGGTCATAAAGTAGCGGATAATGTCGGGGTGCGTCACCGTTACCGGCTTGCCCTGCTCAATCTGGCGTTTAAATAGAGGAATCACACTGCCGTTGCTGCCAAGCACATTGCCAAAGCGGGTGGTCACAAAATCCGTGTGGTTTCCGTTTTGCTGGGCCATGTACTGCACAATCATTTCGCAGCAGCGCTTGGAAGCGCCCATCACGTTCGTGGGGTTCACCGCCTTGTCGGTACTGATCATTACAAACTTTGGCACATGGTGGATATGCGCAAGCGTTGCCATGTTAAACGTTCCAATCACGTTATTCTTGATGGCTTCCATGGGGCTATTTTCCATAAGCGGTACATGCTTGTGAGCTGCCGCGTGGAAAATCAAGTCCGGCGCATACTTTTTAAAGATTTGATTCATGCGGAAGTAGTCACGCACACTCGCGATGAGCGTTACCAAATTCAGCTTGTCACCATACTCCATCACCAGTTCCTGCTGAATTTCGTAGGCGTTGTTCTCGTAAATATCGACGATTACCACCTGCTTGGGGTTGTACTTTGCAATTTGGCGAACAAGTTCGCTACCAATGCTTCCGCCGCCGCCCGTGACCATACAGACTTTATTTTCGATAAAGTCACGAATGTCCTGATTGTCAAACTTGATTGGTTCACGGCCCAAAAGGTCCTCGACCTTAATGTCCTGCATTTTCCGCACCATGCTCACGGAATTTTCAAGAATATCGCCTATATACGGCAACACCTTAATTGGCAAATTCGTTTTGGTGCAAAGATTCAAAATTTTTTGACGATCTACCACGGGGCAGCTTGGAATGGCGAATATAATCAGTTCTATTTTAAGAAGCTCACAAAGTTTTGGGATATCACCTGTAGTTCCCTGAACCTCTACACCCTTGATGCGCATGCCAAGCTTGGTGCGGTCGTCGTCGACAATGCAAACCGGCAGGAACTCGGAGCCAGGGTTATCGTTATTTACATCCTTGGAATTTTCGCTCGCAAACATGTCTTCCAAAAGCAAACGGCAAGAACGGCCTGCACCGACAATCAAAGTTTTCTTTTGCTTGGCCATATTGCGCCCCGTATTAACAAGCGTAATAAATACGCCCTTGAACAGGTAACGAAAGCCGCACACGCCAATGCACGAAATCACAAAGTGGACTGTCGCATAACGCAACGGCAAATAGCCCTTGAACCTGCTAAAGAAATAAACAGCCAAGCCAAGGCCCACCAAAAGCCCCTTGATGCAATCCAAATAATCTCTGGGTTTAAAATAGCGCCACAGCTTGTTGTAGCAACCAAACAAAAGCAAGCCACCAAAAGCAAATACGGCGTCAAAAATAAAGCCCATCAAAACGTCTACAGCCGGGAGCATGTAAATATTGAAGCCGTAGAAGATTGTGTGGGAAATAAGACCCGCCGTAAAGACTATAAAGCTGTCAGCCAGGGCAAGCACGCGCTTGCGGAACCTAAAGCTCAACAAACTGTCTTTGATATTCAATTTTTCCAATAGTTCCATCTAAACCTCTACACACCATAATATAAAAAGCACATCCAGTCATTTTTTGACACTACCACATTAACGAAGTCCGCAAATAAACAGCCTTTTCGTCGCCCAGCGTGAGTTCGCCCATAAAGCTTATGTAACGGCCCTGGTAGGCAATGGACGGGGTTATCGTATAAACAAGAGGAGCGTCGTGAACAAATCTTTTTTTGATAGTCTTGTACGGGTCGTCGATGCTGCTACCCGCGTCGATGCCCTTCCAAAGCCACTTGTTGTGAAGGCCAGCAAAAATACTGCCCGCGCCGGTCGATGCGCCGCTATTACCGGTCAATGCGCCGCCCAGGTGATACTGCGCGTAAAGCGTCCAGTCCAAGGCAAGCGAATTAGGTCCATTCGGGTTTCCAAGCGGGAGCCCGAGGTGCGCCATTTGCGCACGCGCCGTATCGTAATGGCAATACGTGTACGGTTCCACTCGCGCCAATTCGGCAATAGTCCCCGCCTGCAAAAGATTGCCTTTCACGTAAAAGTCATGCCCCGCCTGCATACCGAGCATTGCCGCCCAGCGGTTATTGCTGTACTTGTTCTCGTAAACCGCGTAGGGCGATTCCATATCGTCTAGGTAGAATTCACCGTACAGGCGAACCGCATTGAACAATCGATAATTGAGGTCCATCGCCAAAGCCCCGTTATTTACGCGTTCGGTGTAGTTTCCTTTTTCTATAAAGAGAGGCACCACGGGCGTAAAGAGCCAAGGTTTATTTTCGTTATAAAGTATCTGAATTTCGCTCAACCCCACCGTGAGGTTCCCCAGGGCGAGTTCATAACGATGAGCATAAAGATTACGTTCGTTTAAATTGTCGGTGCTGTAACTCCAACTGTTCACGCGCAAGTCTGCATAAACGCTAAACACGCGCAGCGGGCCAAAAACAAGGTCCAGGGAGAGCATATTGTACGGCAAGGCATACTGGTTCAAAGCAAGGTTATTGTAGTACCCCGGTCCCCAGTGCAAAACATCGCGGGCAAGCTGCAGGCGGGCAAAAGCGTAGTTCAGCGAAATATGCGCACGGTAACGCGCGTAGCTCACGTAATCGGCTCCGCCAGTTTCCTCGTTCTGAACATCAAAAACCTCGTGGTCAAAGCTTTGCGGTTTGCGATGGTCGCCCGCCTCCGCCCCTGCCGAATGGCTTTCGGCGTACAAACGCGCATCAAGATCAAAATCCAGCGAATCCGCGTAACCACGAACAAAAAGTCCACCATCAAAAGCAGGCCAAATCGTATCGCCCAGCGCAGAACCACCACGATAATCAACACCTAGTATTGGCGACGCCGCTATGGCAATCGTATGGCCATCGCCTAGTGTATCGGCAAAGTTTACCATCGACTTCTGGCCGCCGTTCTCAAAAGATTTTCGAAATTCCGTATTCCTTCGCGGATACGTAAAAAACTGGCGAGACTCGCCCACCGTCTGCCGGTGGTATTCAAAAAGCATCGGGGCATAATCAAGCTGACGCAAATTGCGCATATGCTCAGACCCAACGACAGTTTGCGCTGCCGCCAAAGAGACTCCGAAGCAAAACAACAGAGTTAATAAACGTCCCAACAACTTCATCGCGTAAAATATAATTATCGTTCAAAAGGTTTCAAAGTAACACAAAAAAGAAAAAGGGACTACAGTTCCCGTTTTTTAAGCAAAATCAACATTTTTGTCCAATTGTGTTAAAATTGCATGTGACGGACTTCACAGGAACAGCAACACTTTGTTTACATTGGCGGGTTTCGGGCTTAAACTCAAAAAGCTTTTAGTATTTTTCTTGACATCTGAGTGACATAGCCTCGGTAAGAAAACAGCCCGAAAAACTTCAAGTCGATGTATTTCCGGGAGGAATTCAAGCCCGGCACAACCATGGAGAAAAGATGAAACTCACGACTCGTGCAATTGCAGAAGCAATCGGAACATTCTGGCTGGTATTTGGTGGCTGCGGTGCCGCCGTACTCGCTTGTGGCGCAAACAACTTCGGTATCGGCTACGTGGGCGTGTCCCTCGCCTTCGGTCTTACCGTGCTTACCATGGCTTATGCCATTGGCCACGTTTCCGGTTGCCACCTGAACCCCGCTGTGACCCTCGGCCAGGTTGCCGGCGGTCGCTTCCCTGCCAAGGAAGCTCCGGCATACATCATTGCCCAGTGCATTGGCGGTATCATTGCCGCCGCTGTTTTGTTCGCAATTGCTTGCCCGGACCTCACGAACGCAGGCATCGGCGCTTTCGCCACGAACGGCTGGAGCGACGAACTCACGAACGGCTTTAACGCATTCGGCGGCAAGGCTACCGGCATGCTTCCGGCATTCCTCATCGAAGTCGTGCTCACCGCAGTGTTCCTATTTGTAATCATGGGCGCTACCGACGGTCGCGCTCCGGCAGGATTCGCCCCGATTGCCATCGGCCTCTGCCTCACGCTCATCCACCTCATCAGCATTCCGGTCACGAACACTTCCGTGAACCCGGCCCGCTCCACCGCCATGGCAGTGTTTGTCGGCGGTGCTGCCATCAAGCAGTTGTGGCTCTTCTGGGTCGCCCCGATTCTCGGCGGCGTCATCGGCGGCTTCGGCTACAAGAAGCTTTGCGAGAAGAAGTAAGGCGAGCGATACACGAGCAAGTTTACTTGTTCGTACATACGAACCGCAACTTTTTTTTGTAGGGACAGCGCGGGGACCAGAAGGAGCCCCGCGCCCCCTTTCAACGCAACAGAGCGCAACAGAGCGCAAAAAAAAACACCCCGCGGGGTGTTTTTTTTGACTCAAACAGCCTTCATATGGTCAATTTAGTCACAAAAAATTAGTTTGTTCGCACAAAATTGAAAGAGAATGAGGCCAAAATGACCATAAAAACAGAATTTGGGACAAAAATCCAGCGAAATTTTCTCACACAGAGCAAAAACACATTACTTTGTCTACAAATTTTGACCTAAAAAGCCTACTTTTCCCTCCATTTAGGTCAAAATTTCTTAAAAAAGACTTTTACGTAATGCAAAAAAGCATGTTTGCGCTTTATATTGTATGTTCGCACATTATATTGCATGTTTGCGCTTTATAGATTGCACGTTCTTGCTTTGCGAGGGGGTAGCGGAAGACGTTTAGGGGCGCGCGGCGACCGAAGGGAGCCGTGGTGAAGGTCGGTTCTACAGGAGCGCTTTACAAGAGCGAACATTTGCGAACATTAGCGACGCGCCCCGTAAAAAACGGCTGCAGCGAGGGGGATTCCTCCCCCCTTTAATTTTTTTACTATTTTTGTACCTGTTAGTTTTTAACCCGAGCTCGCAACCGCGGGCCCATCAAATAAGGAAGAAACAATGGCTGACAATCTGTCCGCACTCGGCAAGGCTCGCAAGGCCTACCAGCCGAAACTCCCCGTCGCTCTCCGCAAGG
>JAKSIM010000078.1 GCA_024398845.1 Fibrobacter sp.
CAGTATTTGCAAGGGTCTGAGGCAATTTTGGGTATCCAAATGACACATTAGCCAAGAATTTCATTTTTTTCCATTCTTTATTCGAGGGCACGTGCCACCCTTTGGGGCAAACGTCATGAACCTTCTTTACCGCTTCTGTCGCCAAAGTACTATTATAAAAATCAACAAGGCGCATCGCAGCTGCCCAAGTATATAGTCGACCATACGACTTGCAATTAGCATCGTTTTTATCGTAGCAAAAAGTTCCCTTCAGTTTAAAACGCAAATTCTCGGCAAACCACCTTTGTTCGCCAATCTGCACCGTTTTATAGACCTGCTGGTCGCGCGGGTCCTTAAAATCGGGCATAGTCTCTATTGCAAGCACCTGATTCACAAAACCAAAAAGAAGAATTACCCAGTACCGTTTCATGTCAATTAAAATAAACAAAAAAAAATAAAAAAGCCCACCAGATGGTGAGCTTCTTTAGTACCCCCAAGCGGACTCGAACCGCTGTTGCGGGAATGAGAATCCCGAGTCCTAGGCCACTAGACGATAGGGGCAAATTTGCAGCGCTTTTTAAAGCGTTGCAAATATAGTAAAAAATTAGTCCTTGTAGAAGAGGTCCAGGTTATTTTCTACAGGAGTACCAGCTTCAATCTTGCCAACGAATTCGTTGAACAAGGTCATTGCAGTGAAGCGGCTGGAGTTAGCAACTTCTTCGCTAGCAGCAGTCTTCAAAGCTTCGGCTTCCGGAGCCTTCTTGGCAGTGACCTTCACCATAACGGCACCCTGTTCGGTTTCAACCACCGGGCCCCATTCGCCAATCTTCTGGCCATTCAAAACCTTGGCAACGTTGGCATTTGCATAACCAAAGCCAGGAATAAAACCATCAACAGAAGCGCTCTTGGATTCAACAGTCACCTTTTCGATGGCTGCAGCAGCCACTGCGGCAGAGTCAGCAGAATCAGCCGGAGCAACATAGGCCTTAACCTTGTCCACGACGGTGTTCAAGTAAGCGGCGGCAGCGGCAGAAGCCTTCTTAGAGGCGAGGTTAGCCTTGATGTCCTTGGCAAACAAGCTGTATTCACGATCGCCAGCCTTAATATCGCCAACCTTCATAGCAGCAACAACCCACTTGTTGTTCTTGAGAATCGGAGCGACAACGCTTTCGTCATCCGGAAGGTTTTCGTTCGGCCAAGCGTAAGTGGCAAGACCCTTGAGGTAACCGAGTTCAGCAATGTTTTCGTTATGAGAAATCCAGTTGGATTCCACAACTTCGAGGTTGCGTTCCTTAGCAGCGGTAGCAAAGTCCTTGAGGCCAGCATCAACATCGCTCTTAACACCAGCGAGAATCTGTTCAAGGCTATCAATTGTTTCAGAAGAAGCAGTCACCATGAGGAGAATGTGGCCAACCTTGGCAGAGACAGCACCCGTGGAATCGGTGCTCTTGCCGTAGCTCTTTATAATGTGGTAACCGAACTGAGACTTGACCGGTTCAGAAATAGCGCCGGAATCAAGAGCAAGAGCGGCCTTTTCGAATTCAGGAACAAACACGCCACGGCCAGCTTCCTGGTCAAGCATACCGCCATTTTCGGCACTACCCGGATCTTCAGAAGAAATGCGAGCCATGTCTTCGAAGTTTGCCGTAGAAGAAGTGTCGGAGAGCTGATAGTAAAGCGTCATAGCATATTCGCGAATGCGAGCGTCATCACCAGCGGTAGCTTCCACCGGGAGCTTCACATACTGGAACTTAGCCATGTCCTTTTCCACAAAGAAGCTATCGACGTGAGCGTTGAAGTAGCCCTTCACGCTAGCTTCATCAACGGTGCTGTCGGCAACAGCGAAATCAGAAGCAGAAACATAAGCAATGTCAAAATCGAAATCGGTCAAACGGCGTTCGGCACTCCAGTTGGCTTCAAGAGTCGTCGGATGCACAGAAGCACCCACAAGAGCCTGGAGCTGACGAGACGGAATGATAGAAGTGTTGAGTTCTTCTTCATAGCGGAGCATCATGTTCCAGCGGAAAGCTTCGGGAGTTTCGAGCCAAGCATCGAATTCATCCTTATTGAAGGTGGAATCGACGAGGAACTTCGGAAGGCTTGCAATATAGGCCTGAGAGCGCTGCATCAAGTCTTCTTGAGAAGTCGCTTGCTGCTGGATGGCGTAGAGGCGAGCCTGAGCTTCCTGCACCAAACGGCCACGGATAGCATCCGGATTACGCTTGAATTCGCTCTTAATTTCGGCGACCGAGGCTGCCAGTCCGGCCTTTTCGTACTGTTCCGTCATGAGAATCTGACGGACGAAAGAACGAAGGACCTCGGAACGAAGTTGGGCATATTGCTCATCTTCGAGGTGCTGACCCTGGTATTGGTTCTGAACGATCATCTTAACGCGAGAATCAAATTCTGCATAAGAAATCTTTTTATCGTTCACAATACCCATGGGGTAACTTTGAGCGGTCTTCGGTACACGGTCCATTGCCAAGAGGCCCACGACAATGCCTGCCGCGAAAATAACAATAACCCACTTAGCCTTTTCATTTATCCACGTTAACATAGAGGTGACTCCATTAAAATTGTCGGGTCAAAGGTAGTAAAAAAAACATCAGATAAAATTAAAATTCTACAAAATATAGCCGTTCAACCCTATTTTTTCTATCCTTTAGGTATTGATAACGGCGAATCTATCGTCTAGCCAAAGTGCGTCATACAAAACGGAGCTGCACAATGTACGATATCTTGGTTCTTGGAGCTGGAATTTCCGGCTTGAGCGCTGCCCTCCACGCGGCAGAAAAAGGTTTATCTGTAGTCATTTTGACTAAAGGAGCCAAGCCGGATGGTTCATCGAACTACGCCCAGGGCGGTATTGCCACCGTCACCGAGAAAACAGACAAATTTGAATTCCATATTGCAGACACTTTGGAAGCGGGCGCAGGCCTTTGCAAAAAGGAACCGGTGAACATTCTTACCAAGAGCGGGCCAGCCACCATCAAGCAACTCGTCAAATGGGGCGTTCTCTTTACGCCATCCCCAACGAACAAAGCTGAATTTGACCTTCACTTAGAAGGCGGACACAGCCACCACCGCATTTTGCACGCCGCAGACCTCACCGGTAAAGAAATCATGCGCGCACTCTTGTGCGAACTTCACAAGCAAAAGAACATTGACTACCTCGAAAACTGCTACATCAAGGATTTGATTTGCAAGGGCGAAGGCAAAGAAAAGCGCTGCGTTGGCGCAAAGATCATCCATCAAAAATCCGGCGAAGTTGAAAGCATTTTTGCAAAGGCGACCATCCTTTCTACCGGTGGCGCCGGCCGCATTTGGCAGTACACGGTTTGCCCGCCCGATAGTTGTGGCGACGGCATGGCGATTGCCGCCCGCGCGGGGGCTGCGCTCCAAGATATTGAATTCATGCAGTTCCACCCCACTAGTTTGTATGCACCACAACTTAAAAAGCCCTTCTTGATTTCGGAAGCCGTTCGCGGTTTTGGCGGCATTCTCAAAAACGACAAGGGTGAAGAATTCATGAACCAGGTGCATCCGCTTCACTCCCTCGCCCCGCGCGATATCGTCGCCCGCGCCATTCACAGCGAAATGCAGCGTCTGGGCAAAACAAATATGTTCATTGACCTCACGGGCCACACCCCAAAAGACATCAAGAGCCACTTCCCGCATATTCACGCCAAATGCCTTGAAGCAGGCGTCGACATTACCAAGGAATGGATTCCGGTCGTACCAGCTGCGCACTACATGTGCGGAGGCGTTCTCGTTGACACCTGGAGCCGTACCGAAATCAAGGGACTCTATGCTTGTGGAGAAGTCGCAGCCACGGGCGTTCATGGTGCAAACCGTCTCGCCAGTAACTCACTTTTAGAGAGCGTCGTATTCGCTCTCCGCGCTGTAGACGACATCGAAAAGAGCGGACTTCTCAAGGAAAAAATCTCGGTTGCAAAGCCCACCAAGAAAGAAGTCATGAGTTCCACCAAGGCCGCCTTCTGGAAGAAGCGCAAAAAAATCCTCCAAGACATGATGTGGACAAACTGCGCCATCGTGCGTACCGTCGCGGGCCTCAACCAAGGCCTCAAGGTCATCGAGGGTCTCGAAGCCGACGTGCAAGCCGCCATCAAGAACAAGGAAACCGAGAACATCCACTTCCTCGAATTCTTGAACGCCCTGCAGGTTTCCAAGATGATTCTCATTGCAGCTCTCCGCCGTAAGGAATCCCGCGGGCTCCACTACATTCTGGACTACCCGAATCCGGACCCGAAGACCAAGCACCAGAGCATTTACCTGAGCGACAAAAAGTAAGGGATATTATATATTTGCAGTATGAAGTCAAAGGATACGTTGCCTAAAAAAATCGGAGTCTACAAACCCACGCAATATCTGGGCCATGGCGCCATGGGTAACGTCTACCTTTGCCACGACGAATCGCTCAACCGTATGGTTGTCGTCAAGCAGATGGTCCCCAGTCTTTACGACCAAGGTTCCTTTGTAGAACGCTTTGAACGCGAAGCAAAAATCCTTGCCAAGCTGAACCACCCCGTTATCGTGCATCCTTACGCCCTGTGGCAAGAGACCAACGGGGAGTATTCACTCGCCATGGAATTCGTTTACGGCAAGAGTCTCCGCCAGCTTTTGGACAAGTGCCACCAGCCACCACAGTGGGTCGTGATGGAATTATTGTACCAAATAGCCTCCGGTCTTAGCGAAGCACACCGCTACAGCGTCACGCACCGCGATGTGAAGCCCGCAAACATAATGCTCGACAAGGACGGTCGCGTTCGATTGCTGGACTTTGGCGTCGCCCACGACGAAAATGACCAGGAACTCACGGAAGATTTTGCGCAGCTCGGCACAGCCTCTTACATGAGTCCCGAACAAATTCGCGATTCCAAGAATATCACTCCCGCCTCTGACGTTTTTTCACTTGGCATTATCGCTTGCGAAATGTTACTTGGCGAGAATCCGTTCCGCGGCACAAGCATCGCCGAAACGTTCAACAACATTCAAAAGAAAAAGATACCAGCCAGCGCCTTCGACAAATCCATTTCAAAGGAATTGGTGGCATTCGTGCTCCGCATGCTCCAAAAGGATCCCCGCAAGCGTCCCATGGCCACAGACATCGCTGAATTTTTCTCTAAATCCATGCGAAAGCTTCCGCGCGATTTACGTCCTTACATGGTTGAATGGGCCAACGCAGCCCTAAATGAGCTAGAATCTACATTTATACCCGTTCCCTATACCGACAAAAAGAAGCTATCTTTCAAGGTAGGTTTGATTGTTGGTGCTGTACTGGCTACGATAATATCGTTTGCAGTACACGTAATTTAGAGGATTCTTAATGATTTGGATTGACATTGTCTGCCTCGTTTGCGTCCTCATATTTATTTTGGTCGGACTCTGGCGCGGGCTTCTCAAAAGTGTATTTAGACTATGCGCCTGGGTTGCCGGGATTATTGGCGCTTATTTTTCACAAGACCTTCTTGCAGAAACCATCGCCACCAATCTCGAAACCAACGGCTTTACCGTTAGGCTCGTCTGCATTTGCATAGGATTTCTAATACCATTCCTCATCTTTTTATTTGCCGCCCACTTGACCAAAAAAGCGGTCGAAGGAACGTCTATTAGCAGGGCTGACCGCATTCTCGGAGCAATTCTCGGCATTGTAAAAGCTTACGTGGTTTGCTTTATATTCTTGTCTGTTATGCACATTCTCCCCGTTTCTGGAGATCTCAGAGAGGCACGAAACAACAGCGTAAGCTATTCGGTCTACAAGTTCAGTCTTGAGGCAATGGGCTTTTCTTCCAAAGAAATCGACCTAATTGACGTTGCCGAAAAAAAAGCCTCTGCCTTAAGTAAAGAAATTACAAACAAAGCCGTAGAGAAGGCTAAGGAAGAGGTCAATCAGGCCACCGAAGAAATCAAGAACAAGGCAGAAGAAGAAGCCAAAAAAGTCCTTGACGAAGGCGTCAAAAAAAACGTTGAAGAAGCCAAGGCAAAAGTTCAAGAAAAAATCAAAAAACCACGTAAGAAAAAACACGTCCCCGACATTGAAGGCGACGAAATCGAATACAACAGCGAAAAAGATATTCCTATCGACGAATAATTACGCCAAGCAAATTTTAAAAAGTCGGCATTCTAAATGCCGGCTTTTTTTTAACATCCTTAAACCGCGGCCAAGCGTTTGGCGCAAGCCGAAGCCTCTTTTAGGATTTCGTCTTCGCCATCTACGTGACGGCCTCGCATCACGAACTTTCCATTACAGATAACAGAATCAATACAGCTACTATCAGCAGCATAGACCCAGTTACTAATTAAGTCATGACACGGAACCATACGTTCGTTGTTCATGTCTACCAGCAGGCAATCTGCAAGTTTTCCTACGGCAATTTCACCGCCATCCACACCATACGCATTGGCAACATTCACAGTCGCCATTTTCAAAGCCTCGCCTGCCGGAAGCGTATCTGCAGAACCTGTCACCTTAGCAAGAAGAGCAGCATACTTCATTTCTTCACGCATATCAAGATTGTTATTCGAAGAACAACCATCTGTGCCTAAAGCGATTTTTACACCATCACAAAGCATTTCTGTAATCTGCGGAATACCACTGCAAAGCTTTAAATTTGAACAAGGGTTCATCACCGCCGTGGCGCCTGCGCTCGCAAACTTTTGACGGTCCGATTTTGTGAAGTGAACGCAATGAGCGCCAATAAGACTATCGTTCAAGCCCCCTAGGCGTTCCACAAGTTCCAAAGGATTGCAGTCATACTTTTTAATGCAATTTTCCACTTCAACCGCAGTTTCAGACAAATGAATATGGAGCTTGTAATTTTCCTTTTGAGCAATTTCAAAACAGCGCTTAAGCGTTGGTACTTCATTCGTATAAACGGCATGCGGCATCACAGCAAGTTTCACTCGTTCTGATTCCATCGTGTGGTTTTCAAGGAACTTAAAGTTTTCTTCTACGCGGTCCGGAGGAGTCAACATATCGGCAATCGTCACGCCAATAGTCGCACGCACGCCCATTTCTTCAACGACCTTCATTGTCTGTTCGCGGCGCCAGTACATATCGGCAAAGAAAACCGTCCCCGATTTAATCATTTCAAGAACAGCAAGGCGACTTCCTATTTCCACATCCTTGTCCCCAAGTTTAGCCTCAAACGGCCAAATGTACTGGGTCAACCAAGTATTCAAATCCATATCATCGGCATAACCGCGCAAAAGCGACATGGCCGCATGGTTGTGGCCATTGTAGAACGCCGGCAAAAGTGCAAAATTTTTGCAGTCAACGACTTCGGCATTTTCCATATCGGCAGGAGTGGCTTTGTCGCAAATTTTACTGAATCGATTATCTACGATTAACACATCCTTAACGGAGGGTGCCACCCCCATAGTCTGCATAGTCACGGACTTCAACAATATCTTCCCCATAAAATTTCTCCTTCAATGAGACCAGCCACGCAGGTCATTATTTTTTGGCAGCCGGTTCGCCAGGTACCAACCTTCTTAAAATAGTTATTTACTAAAAAAATATTTCATGTTTATTTTTCTTCAAGCCGTTTTTGGACTTGTTTAGCGAACGTTTCCAGGCTCAGGTCGCGCGCGCCAGGATGAGACCGCTCGCTCGTCCTCATTTTTTTCACGCGGGTTCTCGCTCTCGCCTGCGCCGCCGATTTATATCGGCGGCTACGGCTCACGGTGATGGGCGCTCTGATGGCCGCTCGCTTTGCGCTCGTTTTGCGATTACTTTGTGCTCACTTCGCTTTCAGCTGTTCAGCCACGGACTTCGCGAACGT
>JAKSIM010000079.1 GCA_024398845.1 Fibrobacter sp.
CACCAACTAGCTCCGGACGAGGCAACATCTCAACCGTCAACCCAGCCGAAGACCATATCAGGTCTGCAGTCGGCGTTATCCTTGGCGATTCGCAGCTTTAGTTGGAATCCTTGATGCAACGGACGGAATACAGGTAATTACTCCTGAGTGAAAAGCCAGTATAATTAAGTATATTCACTTCACGTGCTTCGGATTTCAATTCAATAACCTCGGCAACAAGAAGATAATAGTCATCATCCTTATCAGTATCCGGATCATCTGTTTCATACACAGAGGACGTCCAGAAAAAAGTGCGTCCACCAGCATCGAAGTATAGGGGATTATATGTGTCGCTGAAGGACTCTCTTCTAAATTCCAAATAACCCGCAGGAAGCGCAGAAAACCCATAGGCATCGGTTCCAGGAATCACCGAAAAGCCAACATCCGTTGTAACAGTCCAACCGGCCTTGGACCTTAAAGCTAGGCCCGCATCATTCCCTACTTTATAAGTAGAATGTTCGAGGTCAGGAACAAATTCAGGGTTGATGTATTTAAACAAGGTTTCATATTCCACGTTGCTCGGCAAGTGCCAGCCCTCGGGGCAAACTCCACGCACTATTCCGCTTGACTCGCACTCAACCTTATATCCGCATCCCTTGCCGTCATCGCTGAATGCCGCCACGGAATCCATGGCACCACTCCATCTATAAAGGCGACCGTATACGGAGCAATCGCCTTCATTGGACGAACCATTTTCGCCTCCGCCGCACCAGCTGGCCTGGACGCTGTCCGTTTCTCCCTCCGGCAAAACCTTAAGGTTGTAATTCAGGTTCTCGGCCATCCACACTTGGTCGCCAATCGTTATCGTCCTGTAAACTTGGTTGTCGCGGGAATCCGTCAGAAGCTCTTCTAACTGATACTTTTTGTCGTCCCCTTCCCCCAATTCAAGGCAGTACTTGTTTTGCGGGTCATACGATTTCGCTCCACACAAGGCCTTGAACCAGGTCACGGGTTCGCTTTCACCGCAGGTGACCGAAACAGAACCATTGCCGTCATCTTCAAGCGTACAGCCCGCGCCATCTTTTCCGTTTACGCCATCCTTGCCATTCTTGCCATCTTTTCCATTCCAAATCGTATCAATGACGGTTTCACCGCAACTGATTTCAAAACCTTCAAGGTCATCTTTCTTCACAGATTTCGCCGTGCAGCTCGTGCCGTCTTTTCCATCCTTGCCGTCACTGCCATCCTTGCCAGAATCGGTTGACTTGCCAGAATCGCCATCCGCGCCTTTTTCGCCGTCCTTACCGTCGGAACCATCTTTACCATTGGCTCCGTCCTTGCCATCGGCACCATCAGTACCCTTGAGCGTCTGCCAGGATTCGCCGTCGCAAATAAACGCCGCAGAGGAATCCATCACAAAAAGCATTTCGCCCACGTTCGTCGTGTCGCAAGCCTGCTTCGAAAGTTTTTCGCCCTTTTCGAGCACGGCAAGCCCGGACTGCTGAATATTCGTAACCTCGGTAACGTCGTCGCCGCAAGCGGCAAACATGAGGGTTGCGGTCGAAAATGCCAACAGATATTTCTTGTTCATAAAAAAATTCCTTGGATTTTTTGAAGTGAAATTATTTAGTCCTTGATGCAACGGACGGAATTCGTGTAGTCCTTATAGTTGTTTTCGTATTCGGCCGCCGGACCGTCGACGGTCAAGAACAAGTAGGAGGCTTCCTCATCATCGTCCTCGTCATAAGAAGCGGACCAGAAGAATGTAAAGTAGCCGACAAAGTCAAATTCATTTATTCTGTTGCCTGCGGGGAGCGCGGAGAAGCCGTAGTCATCCGTTCCATTTCCATCAACTCCCGTATTGTCTACCCAACCGCTGGCGGTCTTCAACTTTGTTCCGGCCTCACTTTCACCACCAAGATTGTCAATCAAAGTTTTCCATTCCGTGATATCCGGCAAGTGCCAGCCTTCGGGACATACCCCCTGAACTTCGCCATTTTCATTCTTCACGTCATTCAAGTCGCAAAAATGTCCAACTCCGCATTCGTCTTCCAACTTGCCGACTGCAGCCGCCCAGGTGTAAAGACGACCATACTTGTCACAGTTTTCGGCGTCATCATCGTAGCATAAACTCTGTTCGCCCGGGTTCACAGAGTAGTTCAAGTTTTCAGCCATCCAGATCTGGCAAGACGTTTCGTCGGCGTTGCAAATTTTCACGGTCTTGTAAACTTGGTTGTCGCGAGTATCGCAGATTTGCTTTTTTGATTCGTACGGCATTCCACCGCACGATTCATAAAGCCTGCCTCCCAAGCACACCGACTTCGTCGGCTCGTACGGTTTATTAATACACAAGGCCTTGTAGAGAGTTGTCGATGTCGCTTCGTCACCTTCGCCACAAGTGACCGTCAAAATTCCATTGCCATCGTCCTTGGCAAAGCAGCTCACGCCATATTTGCCATTCATGATAACAGCGTCCTTGCCGTCCGCACCATCCTTGCCGTTCCAAACCGTATCCACAACAGTTTCTCCGCAACTGATTTCGACGCCTTCAAGGCCACCTTTCTCCACAGACTTCGCAGTGCAGCTCGAACCGTTCTTTCCGTCATCGCCATTCTTGCCGTCTTTGCCTGAATTGCCAGAATTGCCGTCCGCGCCATCTGCGCCCTTTTCGCCGTCCTTACCATCGATACCGTCTTTACCATTGGCGCCATCCTTACCGTTGGCACCATCTGTACCTTTAAGTGTCTGCCAGGATTCGCCGTCACAAATAAAAGCCTCGGAAGAATCCGTCACAAAAAGCATCTCACCCACGTTCGCCGAGTCGCAGACTTGTTCAGAAAGCTTTTCGCCCTTTTCAAGTACGGCAAGCCCAGACTGCTGAATATTCGTCACCTCGGTAACATCGTCGCCACAAGCGGCAAGCATAAGGGTACTCGCAGCAAACGCCAACAGGATTTTTTTATCCATAAAAAGGCTCCTAGGATTATTTTGAGGTAAAGATAGAAATCCCCCCACAATCCAAGAGCCGAAAAGCCGCCCCAAACCCGTTAAAGCGGGCCGCCGCCAAAACAATGCTTATACGTGAAGCCGCCAAAACGAGGCTTATGCGGAAAGCCGACAAAACGGGGCTTATACGTGATGCCGGCCATGCCCATTGAAGCGAGCCACCGCCAAAACGAGGGTTATACGTGATGCCAGCCATGCCCACTGAAGCGAGCCACCGCCAAAAAGAGGCTTATGCGTGATGCCGGCCATGCCCATTGAAGCGAGCCACCGCCAAAACGAGGGTTATGCGGAAAGCCGACAAAACGAGGGTCAAAAATTGCTTTTTCGCGAAAATGATGGACCAAATGACAGAAAAATGTAATTTAGTCCATCATTTTTTACGTTGTATGCAACGACTTTGGGTAGGGAACGGGCTCTTTTTCGTCAGGACTCGTTTTTTGTAGGACCAAATCGAAATTTTTTGTAAAATGGTCCATCATAAAATGTGAAAAATGGTCGCAAAATCGTCCACAAACATATTTCGGGATTAATTTATTCTAAATTTTGTAGGCCAAAACGGGTAAAATTAGGATTTGGTCCATCATTTTTCAAAAAACGGTCTTTCATTCCCCTGCCATTTCCACATTTTGCTATTTTCTATCTTATGACCGACGAAAAAGATTTTGACTTTACCCGATACTTCGAGCTGAAAAAACAATTGGAAGAAGCGAACCGCCTTTATTACAAGGACGGGATTTCGCCGATGAGCGACCAGGAGTTTGACTTTGGCCTCAAGGAAATGGAAACGCTCGAAAAGAAGTATCCGGAACTGGGGGGCGCGAACAGCCTCACGAAAAGCGTCGGAAGCGACTTGACCAACGACTTTGCGAAAGTTTCGCACGCGGTGCCCATGCTCAGCATAGCAAACGTCTACAGCACCGAAGAAATGGCGGAGTTCGTACGCGCCGCAGAAGACGGGCTGATGGAACTGGGAGTAGACAGTAGGAAGTTGGATGTAGACAGTGAGGATAAAGGCGCTTCGCGCGAAGAAAAAAGCGATGCTCCTCGTGCTTCGAAATGGATTTGCGAGAAGAAGATTGACGGCGTGAGTCTTTCCATTGTTTACGAGAACGGGCGCTTGAAGCAGGCGGCCACCCGCGGCGATGGAGCCCAGGGCGATGACGTTACGTTGAACGCGCTCACCATCGCAGACATCCCGGAATACTTCGACGCGAAGAAACTGAAAATCGACCCGTCCGAAATTCCGCAGGGCACATTCGAAGTCCGCGGCGAAGTCTATATGGAACGCGAGGCATTTGAACGCCTGAACGAGCGTTTTATTCTCGAAGGCAAGAAAATTTTCCAGAACTGCCGCAACACGGTTTCCGGCTCGCTAAAGCTCAAGAGCGTCAGCGAATGCAAGACGCGCCCGATGCGCTTTTTCGCCTACCACATTCCGCAGAGTAAAAACAAGACGCACGAAGAGAACCTCCTGCAATTGAAGAGGCTCGGATTCAATACAAATGAATACTGGAAGGCAGATACCGTCGAAGAAATCATGAAGATTTCGGAAGAAATCGGTGCAAGCCGCGACAGCCTCCCCTTCGACATCGACGGCATGGTCGTGAAACTCAACAATCTGGAGCACCAGCGCGCGCTCGGTTCCACAAGCAAGAGCCCGCGCTGGGCGATTGCGTACAAATTCAAGGCGGAACGTGCCTACACGCCGCTTCTGTCCGTTGAATTCCAGGTCGGGCGCACCGGCGCCGTGACGCCTGTAGCAAACCTCGCGCCCGTGCGCCTCGCAGGCACAACCGTCAAGCGCGCCACCCTCCACAACTTCGACGAAGTCGCCCGCCTCGATTTGCACTTCGGCGACACCGTCGGCGTCGAGAAGGGCGGCGAAATCATCCCGAAGATTACGGATGTCAAAAGCGAACTGCGGCCTGCAGGAGCGCTTCCTGTAACGGCTCCGGCCGTATGCCCCGTCTGCGGAGAACCGCTCACGCACATCGACGACGAAGTCATTCTGCGCTGCGAAAACCTTCACTGCAAGGCGCAAGTGCAATGCCTATTCGAACATTTCGTGAGCCGCGAGGCGATGAACATCGAAAACCTCGGCCCGAGCCTTATCGCAAGCCTCCTCGAAACGGGCAAAATCAAGCGCATCCCGGACCTCTACCGCCTCACGATGGAAGACCTCCTGAGCCAGGAACGCATGGCGCAAAAGAGCGCGAAAAACGTCTTTGACGCAATCGAAGCCTCCAAGGAAAGGAGCCTCGAGCACCTGCTACACGGGCTTGGCATCCGATTCGTGGGCCGCACAAGCGCCCGTAACTTAGCAAAGCACTTCCGCACGCTCGAAAAAATCCGCACAGCAACCATCGAGGAACTGCAGAACGTGACTGACGTCGGCGAACGCATCGGCAAAAGCGTCTACGACTTCTTCCACACGGAAATGTACACGAACGAGGTGGACGAACTCATTGAACTCGGGCTCCCCACGGAATTCAAGGGCGTCGTGAAAACGCTTTTCCAGGGCCAGACCGCAGTCATCACAGGGACGCTTCCGAACATGGACCGCGACGAAGCCCGCAAGATCATCGAAGAAAACGGCGGCAAGGTCGCAGGATCCGTGAGCAAAAAGACAAGCTGGGTCCTGGCGGGCGAAGCCGCAGGCTCTAAACTCACCAAGGCGAACGAGCTCGGAATCCCCGTGCACGACGAAGCGTGGCTCTTGGCGCAAGTCTCCGCGGCAGACACCGAAGTCGCAGCCGATACTGAAGCCGCGGCCAACACCTCCGACGCAGAAGTCGCGGCCCCCCAAAATACACATCCCACAAAAAAAGAAGAATCCGACCAACTTAGCCTATTCTAAGGCTTGACCGGCGCTGTTTCA
Organism: Fibrobacter sp.; assembly: GCA_024398845.1. Taxonomy (GTDB): domain Bacteria; phylum Fibrobacterota; class Fibrobacteria; order Fibrobacterales; family Fibrobacteraceae; genus Fibrobacter. The sequence continues at coordinate 5,864 of JAKSIM010000079.1, forward strand.
GCCGGCACTGTTTCAGCCGGCGCGGCACTTGGCGAGGTTTTAGCCGGCGCGGCACTTGGCGCAGGCAATTCCTTTTTAACCGGCGGTATTGAATCTTGCACACATCTAACCGAGAACGCGGAATGTTCAAAATCTTCCATTTGAGCAAGTTCATCCTTGCTGTTTAACAAATTCCAATAACCGGCACCAGCCCCATCACCGCCACTCGCTTCCCAGAAATACGCACTAGAACCGAGTTCAGCAAATTCGCCATCGCTATAACGGGCACCCGCGGGAATTGCCTTGAATCCAGACGCTTCGGTAATAGGCACTCCACCACGCGTCCAACCATCTCTAATTTTTAATGCAGCAGCAACGCTCCCCTTTCTCAAATTGGCTGTCGCTTGCCCCAAAGCCATCCATTCCTCTCGTTTGGGCAAATGCCAACCTTCTGGGCATATTCCCTGATGCACCGGCATAATGCCATTTTCAGTCGCATTTTCCAAATAATCTTCTGGAAGTCTCATCGCCACATGCCACGGGTAAAGTCTTCCGTAACTGCGGCAGCGAATATCTTTATCCTCGTAGCAGTAGCTGCCCGGAGCCGCATAACGCAGATTTTCTGCCATCCATGTTTTATCGCCAATACGCACGGTTTTATAACGGTTTTCATCGCGAACATCATAAATAGCAGTGCTATCGTAAATTTCGTCAACGCCCGGCGGGTCCATCACGCAACGCACAGGGAATGCAGCAACCTTATTAGAACTATCCCTCATCAATTCATCAGAATCATGACGTAAGGACCACAGCAAACTCGAAATTGAATCCTTTTCGGAAGCACTCCAGAATCCCGTTATAGAATCCAACCCCATAAAACTCATCAAATCCAAACGATACCCGCTAGGCAACGCGCTAAAACCCCAACCATTTTCTCCGGGCATGGCATCTTCAGACGTGGGCCAAACATCGCGCGCCTTGAGATTCGTACCAACTCCAACAGCATCGTCAATATCTTGAATGTAGGCATTCAAGCGTTCAAAATCGTAAATGCTGGGCAAATGCCAACCCACTGGGCACACCCCCTTATGGTAGCGCCTTATGGAGTCACGTGCAGTTTTTATAGCGTATATTTCTGGCAAATTCATTGCAGCCGCCCAAGTGTAAAGCCTGCCATACTTTTCGCACATTCCCTTATCATCGCTATAGCAAAAACTACCGGGAACATCCGTATTCAAGTTGCTGGCCATCCAAACCTGATCCCCGATATGGATTGTTGAAATTTTCTTCTTTTGCACCATCATCATCTGAGGCACAATCACTACAGGTGGCGGTGGCGGCTCCTTGTATTCGTACAACTTATCTTCTACACAGCGAACGGAAATAGCATTATCCTTACTCTCGTAAACCTTGTCAAAAGTTCTAGAATCATAGGTTATACGCCAAAAATAAGCACCATAAGCATCAAATTCATTTGACGCCCAATACTGCGTTGCGCTCCCCTTATCCATGAACTCTCCAATATAATGGCGTTCGCCCGCAGGCAATGCGTTAAAACCAAACTCATCGCTCCCCGCAGGAATGCGAAGCTCCACATCCCAACCTTCCTGAGCTTTTAAACTGATGCCAACACCGTCGCTCCTCCCCTTTTTCCCTACAAAGAATTTGGCTTATGTGTCAAAAGGATACCTGAAAACAGGTATCTTTTCCATTAAGTGT
>JAKSIM010000008.1 GCA_024398845.1 Fibrobacter sp.
AGGAATCTTCCAGCAGTGAAGAGGTTTCCTCCAGTAGTGAAGAGGAATCTTCCAGCAGTGAAGAGGTTTCCTCCAGTAGTGAAGAGGAATCTTCCAGTAGCGAAGAAATTGATCCGGCATCATCTAGCGAAGCAGCCCCAGCGTCTCAAAGCAGTGATTCCTCGGAAGAATAAGTTTAAAAAACAACAAACAAAGGACAAACAATGAATATCAAACTGATTTCCCTGACTGCAGCTCTCGCATTTACGTCAGCAATGGCTCAGAATTATGCAGGCAATCCAGCCGAAACAGTGAACCAAGCTCCCGCAGGGCAAGCCGTAGCTCCGGCTCCTGTTGAGGACTCTGCCCAAGTTCAGGCACCGGCTCCGACTCCTGCTCCGGCTCCTGCTCCGCAAGCACAGGCTGCTCCGACGGACACGGCCTCAAATTCGCCGTTTGACGTGCTTCGCGGCAATGCCTACAATCCTATAGAAAACCAGGCAGCAGCATCGACCGTTAACGACAATCTTGCTTCTCCTTACAAAATGGCTGGTGCCAAGTTCGTCTACCTTGAACCGACTGACGATTTTGCCGCAGTGGCATTTGGTACAGACCTCACCAAGTTCTTGGTCTTTACGAATCACGAAAATCTCGGCATCATAACCGCCGGTATCGCCAAAAAGAGCTTTGGTTTCGCCGTTGACTTTGCCTTTGCCAAAGACCTCGTTCTTTCGGAAACGACCACTGCCTACGACAAGACTTCTACAACCAGTAGAACCGTCGGAAAAGGCGACATCATCCGTTTGACGTTCGCAGCCCCCTTGGGAGCTCTCGATTTCACAGCTAGCGGCTACTGGGAAACTTTCGATACCGAAAAAAACATTTCTACCGAATACAAGGATTTCGACAGCAAGAGCGAATCTGAAGAAGACAACGATTTCTGGGATCTTGGCGTCAACGCGGGCATTTCCAATACACCTTCCGGAAAGGACATGTTCTGGAGTCTGAACCTCGCCCTCAAGCGTCATGAAAACTATACGGAAACTTCCGTAAACAAAAACGAAAGCGAAGTCACCCATCCGGACGCCTATATTTATATTCAACCGAGTTTCAACATTGGTCTCTCGGTTCTCCAAAGCTCCAACGCCCGAGTTCTCCTTGGTTTGAATACTCGTCTTCCCATTGTATTCTACGATGAAATTAAAGATGAAAATAGCGGTAACAAAGACAACTACCATTCCCTGGGAATCTTCACAAGTCCCAATATCTTGGCAGAACTCGCTCTTAGCGAATGCTGGATGATCTTTGGTGGAGCCAAATTTGATTGGACCATATTCTCTATGAATCAGGGCGAATTCATTTCTGATTACGACGATGAATACGACATGACCAAAGTAGAATACACGCTCATTTCAAGCAAGACCAATGTCACCACCGTTACCGCAGGCGCTCGTTTTCAGTACAAGAACTTCGCTTTGGAAGCAGGCATCGAAGACTCCTTCTACAACAATCCGTTTGAAGGCTTCAATGGTAACGAATTTATCGGCCATGTCGGTGGCTTCATCTATTTCTAATCAAGGAGATATAACATGAAGAAAATCATTTCTACCCTGTTTATCGCTTCTATACTTTGCATTTTAACGGCCTGTTCCGGAGGAAAGGACAGTAGCATTTCCTCCCCCAGAATTTGCCTAGACGAAACTGTACAAGATTTCAATTGCAGCGATTTGGATGATTAAAATACGTTGAACTACCATCCGGTAGTTTTCGGTTTATACAAAAGAGCCTCCTTTTCAGGAGGCTCTTAAATTTTTAGAATTTGAAATTTAAATTAAAAAGCTTTCTCCTTAATTACATTGATAACGTTACGCTGTTCCTCAGTTAAGTCTCTAGGAATTTGGAAATCAAAGAAGTTATGATTCCAGAACTTAAGAACATCATAGGATTTGTTGAAAAGTTTTCTTCCCAACAAAGTAACTTCCGCACCGGCTTCCACGACCCAGCCGCCATCAAGCTTGACATAACCCGTATCCGGGATAAATCCAACCCAAGTGCCTCTGTCAGAGAATTGTTTTTCGGAACCAAATTCACCATTTAAGTTAAAGCGATACCCTACGGCAAGAGTAGGCCCAGCAACATTGTACAAGAGGCAAGCGACTTTAAAATAAACTCCAGCAGAAGCCTTTCCGGTGAGCGTCAAATCCAAATTCGAGAAAATTTCTTTCCAGTTGCCGTCATTTGCGCTTCTGGTACTGGAGCCTTCGTTAATTCCCTTCACCGAAGATCCCTTTTCCCAAGAAAGGCCAACCTTTGACGTACTCGTCGTTTTCAACTGCCAGTTATAATTCATCAGTGCATAAGCCTGTGCATTATATTTAAACACCAAATTCGGTTTAATCGTAATAGCAACGGGAACAACACCCACCATAAACACGAATGTTTTTCCACTGAAGTTCGTCAGTTTGAATTCACCCGTACTAGCGCCACCCAATCCAAGGCCGAGATTCGAAATATCGTAGCCGCCTTCAGATTTGATATAAGCAGCAAACTTGTTCGGGATACCCCAAGAAGTAGAAATATCCAGGAACAAATCAACTTTAGACCTATAATGAAGCGTATCCAAGCGGACAAAAGCCTTTATGGTATTTATCGCCTTGCCTCTGCTTGAGCCTGTATCTTTAGGAACAATGCCGTCATAATTGCCCGTCATGGCCTTATCAATCAAACCAGACAAAACATAAGAATAATTATCCGCATCTTTTACGGCTTTAGATATGTCAATCAGCCCCGGATGAAATTCATAATCAAAATTGATGACATTCCAGCTCTTCGATCCGTTTGCCGTCACAAGCTTTCGAACATCCACATATTCGTTTTCTTCAAACGGGTTTTCTTTACAAGAGTAACATATAGTGTTTGAAATGCCATTTTCATCCGAAAGTTCTTCCGGTTCATTAATAACAACTACAGGGTGGTACGAATTATCCTCCTTATTGTAAAATACTCCAGCCCCGAGATCGTTAGAATTTTCATTCATTTTATTCGGATCAAAATATATATCCGTGCCAAACTTGTAGTCGCCATCGGGCATCGCGTTAAAAACGGTCGCCGGATCCACGTCAATAAGCATGCGTTCCTTGTCCATCTTTGTAGAACGGACACGTAAATAGAACGGAGCTTTATTGACAGCATCCCACACGACAACGACATTACCTGTTTTTGGCAAATCGCTTACATCCTTCGCATAGAGGGTATCCACAGAAATCTGGGTAGTATCAGCATCCATGATTTTGACATCACCCGGAGAGAGAAACTGATCATAGCGATACACGACAACTTTTGAAGAATCTTCGTGAGTCGCCATAGAGAGTGCAACACCAACATCTGCATCTGTATCGGCCTCGGCTTCGGCAGCCACCGCTGACGTAGAACTATCATTTGAGCAACCCGCAAAAAATGCAAGTGCCAAAATTGGAAAAGAAAGTAACAGCTTCTTCATATTATTTCCCCTGAATAATTTTTCCGATTTTCTGGACTTCTTTCCACAAGAAATTCTCCTCCAGACATCACGATAATATACACACATTAAATGGCATCGGAGTATTTTTTTTTCAAAATGTATTCCAAATCACAATATTTCCTCGTAAAGGGTAAAAAAGATCATCCCGTTTATGGAATGATCTTCAAATTGACTTGGATTATGGATTTTTGGCGAGCTAGAGCCTAGCGGTTCTTGTACATGTTCTCGTAATACTTTTCGTAATCGCCGCTCGTGATGTTGTCGAGCCAATCCTGGTTGTCCAAATACCAGCGCACGGTCTTCTCGATGCCTTCCTCGAACTGGAGGCTCGGTTCCCAGCCAAGTTCCTTCTGGAGTTTGGTGGAATCGATAGCATAGCGAGCATCGTGACCCAGGCGATCCGTCACGTAGGTAATGAGGTTCATGTCCTCGCCCTCGGCACGGCCAAGCAAACGGTCCACGGTCTTAATCACGACCTTGATGATGTCGATGTTCTTCCATTCGTTGAAGCCACCGATGTTGTATGTTTCGGCAATCTTCCCGTTGTGGAAAATCATGTCAATCGCGCGGGCGTGGTCTTCGACGAACAACCAGTCGCGAACATTTTCGCCCTTGCCGTAAACCGGAAGCGGCTTCTTGTGGCGGATGTTGTTGATGAATAGCGGAATCAACTTCTCCGGGAACTGGTACGGGCCGTAGTTGTTGCTGCAGTTCGTCACAATGGTCGGCATGCCGTAAGTATCGTGGAACGCGCGAACAAAGTGGTCGGAACCCGCCTTCGAAGCGGAATACGGAGAGTGCGGCGTGTACTTCGTCGTCTCGTAAAAGAAGTCCTCGCCATACGCCAAGTGATGTTCGGAACTCGAAGCCGTCGTCGTGAACGGAGGCTCGATTCCTTCCGGATGCGTCATCTTGAGGGCGCCGTAAACTTCGTCGGTAGAAATATGGTAGAAGCGCTTGCCTTCGTACTTTTCCGGGAGGCTTTCCCAGTAGAGTTTCGCGGCCTGCAACAACGTCAAAGTTCCCATCACGTTCGTACGGGCGAAAGTGAACGGATCCTTGATGGAACGGTCCACGTGGCTTTCTGCCGCCAGATGGATGATGCCATCAACTTTCTCGTCTTGCATAAGCTTGTAAAAGGCATCGAAGTCGCAGATATCCATCTTCACGAACTTGTAGTTCGGCTTGTTCTCGATATCCTTGAGGTTCGCGAGGTTGCCAGCATAAGTGAGCTTGTCCAAGTTGATAATCTTGTAGTCCGGGTACTTGTTCACGAACAAGCGAACCACGTGACTCCCGATAAAACCAGCACCACCCGTAATGACGATGTTCTTCATATTCTTTCCTCTTTAATCAAATTTCTTTGTGACGGATTCCCGCGGCTACGCCGCGAGAATGACGCAGGTTCTCATCAACCAATTTCCTTCAGGTACCTTGCGAGGGCGTCTTGCCAGGTGGGAAGTGGCTTGAAACCCGCCGCCACAAGCTTACTCTTGTCCAGACGGCTGTTGAACGGGCGCGCCGCCTTGCTGAGCCCGTATTCGGCAGTCGTCACCGGCACGACCTTCGTAGAAAGCCCCGCCTGGCGGTAAATTTCACACGTGAAATCATACCAGCTAATATAGCCGCCCTCATTCGTTGCATGGTAATAACCGAACTTTTCCGTCTCGTTCATATCCACAAGCAAACGGGAAAGATCAAACGTATACGTTGGCGTACCAATCTGGTCGTTCACCACACGCACCGTGTCGTGAGTCTTGCCCACGTTGAGCATCGTCTTGATGAAATTCTTTCCATTGAGACCGAACACCCAGGCGATGCGCACAATAAAGAACTTTTCGAGCGTCCCAGACACCGCGAGTTCCCCCTCGAGTTTGGTCTGCCCGTAAACATTCAACGGCTTGTAGGCCTTGCAGTCCGGTTGCCACGGTTCCGTGCCCTGACCATCGAACACATAGTCCGTGCTGATGTAAGTCATTTTGCAATCCAGCTTTTTACACACGGTGGCGATATTCTGCGTACCGCCGGCATTGATGGCGCGGACCTTTTCTACAAGAGCATCATCCTCGGCCATGTCCACGGCGGTCCAGGCGGCGCAGTGAATGACGGCATCGGGTTTTACTTCACTAATCACGCGCTCCACGGCTATAGCGTCCGTAATATCGAGCTGCACATACGGCATGGTCGTCACGGCGCTACCGTCGGCAACACCACTGTATGCCGGAGCAATGTCACTCCCCACCCCCGTATGACCACGGCGGGCAAGTTCATTCATCACGTCGTGGCCCAGCTGGCCACCCACACCAGTAACAAAAAACTTCATAAAAGCCTCTAACAAGAAATTCCTTGCTTAAAATTACAAATTATGGAGCCATGTCAAGATTTTTGAGGACCGCACGAAGCGAATCCGTCTGCACTTTCATGGAATCCAGCGTTTTTTGAAGGGATTCTGCACGATTTTCAAGTTCTGCATTTTCGGCCTTCAACTGAGCAATTTTAGCTTCGCCCTCAGGATTCGAACAGGCTGCAAGCCCCATTGCCCCCAAAGTGCATATAATTGACAACAAAATAATTTTTTTTATTTTCATACATTCCCATAATAGCTTTTTTTCTTTATATTTGTCTTGTAAAATTTTCAAAAATAGGTTATTATGCTAGATGAACTTTGGATGCGCTTTAAAAAGGCGAATTATTGCGGATCTATATCCATTAAACAAGCAGATACCTTCATAGAAAAAAGTGACTCCGCCGAGAGCGACGCCCCCATATACGAAGCCGTTTACAACATTGACCCTGAATATACATCAGCTTGCATTATAAAAAAGGGATTCAAAGGGGAAATTTCAAACCTTCCGATTATTGGTTTTGAAGGAGTTTCCAAAGAAGAACTTTCTTTGGCTTTTGATAACGCCATTTTAGAAGGCTTGGCTCACAAAAAGGCATTCGTTGTCAAAGAAACAGGAGCTGTCGTGCGATTCGGCTACGAAGGCGACAACATCCTTTAAACTTTACTAACTTTAGGGCTGTGAACAAGCCTGAATTACTGCTCCCCGTTGGAACTCGCGAAATGCTCGAGGCTGCCATCCAGAATGGCGCCGATGCGGTGTACTTTGGCGTACCTCATTGGAATGCCCGCGGGCGCACCGAAGACTTTAGCATTGACGATGTTCGCGAGATGATTCGTTACGCGAGGGTTCGCGGCGTGCGAACGTTCCTTGCGATGAACGTTCTCGTCTTTGAGCGCGAGATGCAGGGCTTGCCTGAATTTTTGGAGCAGATAATCTCTCTGGAACCCGACGCCTTTATTATTCAGGACATCGGCCTCGCCCGTTTGATTCGAGCCATCGCACCGAACCAGGAAATTCACGCAAGCACGCAAATGACTCTTGCAAGTGCCGAAGCCGTCAACTTGGTTTCGGCCCTCGGATTCAACCGGGCCGTTTTAGCGCGAGAACTCTCGTTAAAGCAGATTGCTTCCATCAAAAGCGCAACGGACTTGGAGTTGGAAGTTTTTATCCACGGAGCCCTCTGCGTAAGCTATTCGGGGCAGTGCCTCACCAGCGAAAATTTCGGCGGACGAAGCGCGAACCGCGGGCAATGCGCCCAGAGTTGCAGGCTTCCCTACCGCATTTTTGTAGATGGCCGCGAGTACACCAAAACGAACGCTCAGTACTTGTTCAGCACACGCGATTTATGCGCCGTCGATAAAATTGACGAGATGTGCGAAATCGGAGTAGACTCTCTCAAGGTCGAGGGGCGTTTGAAGAGTCCTGAATACGTGGCCGCCGTTTCAAAAGCTTATCGCAAGGTTTTGGATAACACAGGTGATTTGACCCCCGCCGACAGGGAACCGCTAGAGGTTCTGTTCAGCCGCGGGCTCGGTCCAGGTTGGCTCGACGGAGTAAACCACCAGGAATTGGTAGACGGCACGTTCAGCAACCACCATGGCGAATTCCTCGGGAAAGTGGTCAAAATGGACCGCGGAGGAATTCTCGTAGAAGAAATTTTATCTGATGCATCGCAATCTCAAGTTCGTACTGCGCTGCAATCTCAGGTTCGTACTGCGCAGCAATCTCAGGTTCGTACGGCGCCGCGTCTGGGCGACGGCATTTTATTTGAGAATCCAGAATTTAGCGTAAGCATTGGCGGTCGACTGTTCGGAATTCGGTCAGCGCAGGGAAAAAGCGGAGCACAGGGATTTTGGCTTGACATGGGTCGCGACTTTGACATGCGTAAGGTCGCCCTCGGTATGAAGGTTTACCGCAACGACTCCCCCGCATTAGAAAAGGAATTGCACCGCACGTTCGCGGAGCGCGAATTCGCGAAGCACTTGCCCGTGAACATGACTTTGTACGGTCGCGTTGGCGAAGCGCTCCGCCTCACGATTTATGATGGCGATGGCCACAAGGTTCAAGTGGAAAGCGAACTCCCGCTGGACGCTGCCAGGAATGAAACGTCCGCGGCCCGCATTGCGGAACTCGCCCACAAGGAACTAGCGGCGCTCAGTGCCACGGCGTACAGCCTCAAGTCTCTGGATGTGCAGGTAGACACGAACGCGTTTGTCCCGGGCAAGGTTCTGCGAGTGCTCCGGCAAAACGCCGTGGCCGCGCTGGACGATACCCGCTGCCAGTGGAAATCACTTGCGCCCAGCGCAAACTCGGGGCGCAAGCTACTGGACTCCGTCAAAACCGAGTTTCTGAGCGCCTCGCACACCAAGTCAGCAACAACGTTACCCACTGCGTCATCCTTACGCAGCACTCATGGGGCGTTCACCAATCCGCAAGAGTCCTCCACCGCGTCATCCTCGAGCGAAGTTCGGGGATCCATACAGAACCTACAAGACGCAAACACAGGATTCCCGTGGACTTGCCGCGAGAACGACTCTACCTCGCCCCACAGCGCACAAGATTCAACTCAAATTTCGGTTCTTGTCCGCAATCCAGAACAAATTGAGGCTCTCCGCGGGCTTGACATAGACAACGTTGTTATGGATTTTGACTGGGGCGTCAAATACGACGAATCGCTAGCCCAAATTAGAGATTACGGTTTCAAGGCCGGCATGGCGACGCTCCGCATCCACAAACCTGGCGAAAACCACTACCTCAAAAACATTTTGCGACTAGCTCCTGACTTTGCACTAGTTCGCAGCCTAGGCGCTCTCGCCATTTTGCGCGAAAACGGAATTTCTCTCCGCGGTGATTACAGTCTGAATGCAGCCAACAGCCTCAGTTACGATTGGCTGCTTTCGCTCGGGCTCGAAACGCTCCACCCCTCGTGGGACCTGAACAGCACCCAGCTTTTCGATTTGCTGCAAAACATTGACGGACACCGTATGGAAATCGCCCTGCATCAATACATGCCCGCCTTCCACTCGGAATACTGCGCCTTCGCGCGCGCCCTCACAGACGGAAGGCGATTCCCGGAATGCGGCAAAATCTGTACGCAGCACAAGGTCGAAATTCTTGACCACAAGGGCGAGCGCCACTTTTTGCAGAGCGACGCCGAATGCCGCAACACGCTATTTGTAGGCAAGCCTCAATCCGCCTTCAAGTTGCTTCCGCAGCTCAGGACCGCGGGAGTTCGCAGTTACCGCATTGAACTTCTCGACGAAACTCCCGACATTGTGCGCCGCAAAGTGCAAATCTACTCGCAGGCCATCCGCGGCAAGCTCCCCATCGAGAGCGCCATCCGTCAAGCCGGAGTCGAAGAAAAATACGGCCTCAGCGAAGGCCAACTCTTTAACGAGAGCACTTGGGTGGACCGCAAAAAAAACTGAGCAGCACAAAACACAAAATATTTTTTATATTGCGCTCCAAGTTGTTAAAAGGCGTCGGCGATACTTGCCGGCCTATAAAAAAGGATTTTTATGAAGATTGCCGACAAGACCGTCGTCCAAATGCACTACACCCTCACCTCCGACGAAGGTCAAGTAATTGACTCCTCTGCCGGACGCGAACCGCTCCAGTACATTCAGGGAGCCCACATGATTGTTGTCGGTCTCGAAAAGGCCATGGTCGGCCATGAAGTCGGCGACAAATTCGACGTAAAGGTCATTCCGAGAGAAGGCTACGGCGAATACGATGAACGCATGACGCAAGAGGTCCCGCTGAACGTTTTCCAGGGTGTTGACAAAGTCGAACCGGGCATGCAGTTCTACGCCCAGACACCAGCCGGCCCTATGCCCATCCGCATCAAGAGCGTGAACGGTGACAAAGCCGTGATTGACGCAAACCACGAACTCGCAGGCAAGAACCTGAACTTCGCCATCGAAGTCGTGAGCGTCCGCGAAGCAACCGACGAGGAACTCACTCCGTTTGAGCATCACTGCTGCTGTGGCAAGAACAAGGACGGCGAAGGCGAATGCTGCGGCAAGGGCGAATGCGGCGAAAGCAAATGCGAGTGCGGAGGCGAAGGCAAAAAGGAAAACTGCGACGGCAACGGCGGCTGCGGTTGTCCACACCACGCCGAGCACCACGGAAAGTAAATTTCCGCCAGTTCACAAGCAAGAATAAGCATTTAGGCATGCTGAACTTGACCAAAAGTCAATTTAGCATGCTTTTTTTATAGAACGTTTTTCAAAAAATTATCGTACCAGACGGCGAAATGTTTGGCGCAACACGCGAAAGCCGTAACTAACAACATTCAGGTTGGATTTTTCACCGGCATAGCGCGTGGGAATCGGAAGTTCGCCAATCGCAAAACCACGGGAATCCGCTATGGAGATAAGCTCCAAGTCAATATCAAAACTGGGGCTTAATTTATCGAGATTCACAGTCTTTAAGAATTCAGCGGAATAGACAATAAAACCGCTATGACGGTCCGTCAGTTTTTGCCTGAAGGCGATGTTCTCGATTGCGGTGAGAACGGCGCCACCTATGCGCTTGTACAAGGGCATGCCACCTGAGCGGGCCGCGCCCGCCACCGCGTGGCGGGAACCCTGCAGCAAAGCGAGACCACAGCGGTCCAGTTCCGCAATAAACTCGTCGAGCTTTTCTGCAGGGTACTGGCCGTCGCCATGAAGGCAAGCTATGTACTTGGCGCCGGCCGCGAGGCCCGCCGCAATGCCGAACTTCACTACCGCACCGTAACCTTGGTTTTGCGAAAATCTATGCACAACAACATTTGTCGCCGCCAAAACTTCTATCGCAGGCAACGAGCCATCGTCAATCACGAGCACCTTGGAACGCGCCCTCATTGCAGGAGAAATTTTCGAGAGAACGTCGGCAATCGTACTTTGTACGTTATAAGCAGGAACGAATATAAAAACGTCCCGCTCCATACTTAACCCGCGACGCAGTTCTTGCCAGAGGAAGCAGTCGCATCCTTGCCAGAGGAAGCTGTAGCATCCTTGCTAAAAGAAGCTGCTGCATCCTCGTCAGAGGCTACTGCGCCGTCTACAAAATAATGTTCCACGAACCACGTGAGGGAATCTCGCAAGCACTCGTCAATCGGAGTCGCTGCGCGGAACCCGAGCATCCGCTCGGCCTTGCCCACACTGGGCAAGCGGCGCAAAGAATCGTCATAGCCCACACCGTAATACGCTTCGCCCGAGACCTCAACCGGCACAGGCACAGATTCTACCGCAACGCCCTTAATAGATGCGTAAATCTTGCGCATTCTTTGCGCGAGTTCCGCGATAGTCAATTCATTGTCAGGATTTCCGACGTTAAAGGCCTGCGAATAGGCTGGAGAATCCGTAAATTCGGACGTTCCTCCCGCTTCCGCCATATTCAACTGCCGTCCACTGCCAGCCGCAAAAAGCGCAAACATAAAATCCACGGCGTCGTATACGCTGGTAAAACAACGCCTCGCAACGCCGCCATTTACAAGTTTCATGGGCTCGCCGCGCACCAAGGCACTCGAAAAATTCGCAAGCACGCGCGGAATTCCCTCGCCATCAACGCCCGGCATAAAGTCCATGTACGGACCCACAAAATTGAACGGTCTTACCACAGTCCACTTAAGTCCCGAGAGTCCCGCCATATAGCGTTCCGTCAACAGTTTTGCCGTAGCATAACTCCAGCGGCTTGCGGCAACCGGCCCCAAAACCACAGGAGTCGAATCTTCGTCCAACAGTCCGGAATCGTCCGCGGTCCGCCCGTAAATTTCGGACGTTGAAAAATGAATAAGCCACGAACCAGACTTTGCGCAAGCCTCGGCGAGCGCCGCCGGATGGTCGTAATTACTGCGAATAACCGCAGCCGCCTCCGCCATGTAGCGGCTCGGCGTACATATGGCAGCGAGATTCACCACCACAGGGTATTTTGCAATGCGTTCAACAACCGCAGGGTCTGCCAGGTCACCGCACAAAAATTCGCAGCGTTCGTTATTTAGCTTGTCCTGAATTCTGTAAAAATCTAGGTCCACGCCAAAAACACGCCACTTAGTGCGACACAAAACGGCATTCAGCAAATGATAACCCACAAAGCCACCGCAGCCAACAATAGCCACGGTGACCGAACGGTCATTAAACTGGAGGTTCATTACTCCTTGACCTTAATGGTACCGGAGTTCGAGCCCTTAACCTGCTTGCTGTAAGGATAAACGCGAATATAGGCATCATCAGCCGGTTCTACACCAAGATCTTCGTCCAATACGACCTTGACCTCGTTGCAAGTCTTACCGTCGACAACACCATCATAAGATTCATCGAGCAAGCCAACCTTTTCGGCACCGTCATCATAGCGGTATTCAATGCCAAAGCCACCAAAGTCCATGTCACTACCAAAGACAACCGTGATGGTATCGCCCACCTTGAACGAATCGCCTTCCTTCGGGGAAACGACCTTTACACCGTCCGTCACAGAGCAGTCTAACTTGGTATCTTCTTTAGAAGACTTGTCTTCGCTGGACTTTTCGGAAGCAGAAGAATCTGGTTCAGCGCCGGAAGAAGACGAAGAATCATCGCCACATGCCAAAAAAGCAAGTGTGCTAGCCATCATCATTACGTAAGAGAATTTCATAAATAACCTCTTTAAATTGAAAACCAATATACAAAAAAAACGTTTTAAAACCTAGCGAGCAACCACCTGTTTGCGGATTTTTTTTGCAAGTTCCTCGCCACCCATGTGGGCAATGCAAGCAAAAGCGAATTCCTCGGCCGTACCAGCGCCACGACTCGTAACAACATTTCCATCAACAACCACGCGATCTTCGGAGAACTCGTTACAGACAAGTTCCACTTCGCAGCCAGGGAAGCACGTCACCTTGCGGTCCACTAGGATTCCCGCCTTGCTCAAAACAAGCGGAGCCGCACAAATAGCAAAGATACGCTTGTCGGCATCATTAAAATTGCAAACCACTCTCTCCACAGCGACGCTCGCCTTGAGGTTCGCAACGCCAGGGCCTCCACCCGGAAGACAAATAGCATCAAAATCCATAGCCTTGGAAACATCCAAAGGCATATCGGCAGTGATTTTCAAGCCATGAGCGCCACTCACCAGCAAATTGCCCGAAACAGAAGCCAAAGCCACCTGAATTCCAGCGCGCTGGAAATAATCAAACGGGGTCACAAACTCGGTTTCTTCAAAACCATCAGCCATCAAAAAAAGAACTTGCATAAAAACTCCTTGTTTGTGCATAATATATATTTTTCTATATTTGCGCGCATGAATTTCAAAGATCGCATAATTCGCGCTACGGGCACAAAAACACCCTTCCGCCTTATTGTTGTGGATTTGACCTCCACCATGAACGAAATCGGCAAAAAGCATAACGCTCAGGGCTACGCCCTGAAGCTCCTCGCCGAGAACTCCATTGCAAGTCTATTTTTGAGCTCGGGCCTCAAGTTCGCAGGAACCGTCAGCTTCACCACAAAATTCAGCGGCGAAATCACGACCATCCAGTCGGATTCGACTCCGATGGGGCTTATTCGCGCCATGATCCCGCAGTCCGAGCTCCAGGCTGTAGGCGCAAACGAACCAGCCGCCATCCCGCAAAACGTAGACGTCGTGAAAATCAACGAGCACGGCAAGCGCGTTCACGAAAGCATCATCGAAGCGTCGAGCCTCTCGATGGGCCAGAACCTCGCCATGTACCTGCTACAATCCGAGCAGGTGCGTTCGGCTGTCGGTATTGAAGCCCGCTTCAACAAAGAGGATCCGAGTAAGCTGGACTATGCAGCCGGATTCTACATAGAAGCATTCCCGGACCTCGAAGAAAAGGACATCAACCTCCTCGAAGTCATCGTGCAGAACCTCCCGAAGTTCGCCGATCTCTACAAGCCCGAAGGCTTTGACCTGGACGAACTTTTGGACCAGCTTCGCGGGCCATACGACATTGAAGTCATCCGCGAAATCGAGCCCAAGGCCTACTGCCCGTGCAGTTTGGAACGCATGATTTCTTCCGTTGCAGCCCTCCCGCTCAAGGATCTCGAAGAACTCGAAAAAGACGGCGAAGACCTCGACGTCACCTGCGATTTCTGCCGCAACAAGTACAAAATCACCCTCGCCGACCTGCGCGGAATCATCAACGAACGCCGCAAATAGACGAAAGATTTAGTATACAGTAAGCAGTGGTTAGTAAACAGTTGAATAATGGCGCCGTAGGCGCATCATTACAATGCGGCAAAGCCGCCAAACTTTCCCCTAGCCACTAACCCCTAACCACTAACCACCAACCACTTACACCATGTTCACTAAGCAATGCGTTGTCACTCTTGACTTGGAAGGCGTTCTCGCCCCAGAAATTTGGATTGCTGTCGCCGAAAAGACAGGCATCCCGGAACTGCGCCTCACCACACGCGACATCCCCGACTACGACGTGCTCATGAAGGGCCGCATCAAGATTCTAGAACGTGAACACATCACGCTCAGTACCATCCAGAACGTCATCGGGAACCTCGGGCTGCTCGATGGCGCCCGCCAGTTCATGGACACGCTTCGTGACGAAGCCCAGGTGATTATCCTCAGCGATACGTTCCAGGAATTCGCCTACCCCATCATGAAGAACCTCGGCATGCCGACCATCTTCTGCCACAACCTGATTGTGGAAAACGACATGATTAAAGGCTACCACCTGCGCATGACGGACCAGAAGACAAAGGTCGTGAAGCACCTGCAAGACTTGAACTTCAAGGTGTTCGCGAGCGGCGATTCCTTCAACGACACGGGCATGCTCAAGCAGGCAAACAAGGGCGTATTCTTCTGCGCACCGGACTCCATCGTGGCCCAGTTCCCGCAGCTCGAAGCGACCAAGAACTATACGGAACTCCTCGAAAAGTTCCACCAGTTCCAAGACACTCTGTAACAATCACAGAACATTCTATTAGAACTTTTGTGAATTCTTTCAACAGAAAGGGCCGGTTTTATCCGGCCCTTATTGTGTAACAAAACAAATTAGAAGTGTAAAATTAGTTCAAGGTCGGCGTCGTCCAATCAATCCATTCAGACTTATTCCAGTTGATGGTCTGCGTATTCTTGCTATAGTCGATCTTGCCCGTCTTGACGTCCTTGCCAAGGAGGAACTTGTTGATGAAGTCCTTCACTTCGTCGAACTGTTCGCTCGGAAGCGAGCAGTGAGCATGGCCGCCCTCCTGCGTGTAGGTGTAGTTTTCGGTTACGCCGAGAGCATCGAAGACTTCCTTGGAAGCCTGGCCGCAGTAGTTCGACGGAACTTCGCCAAGCCATTCCTGACCAGCGTTGTCGATAACCAAGAGTGCGCGAGGAGCGACCATTGCGGTAAGCATGTGCTGATCCATCGGGAGGGTATTTTCCTTGCCGTCATAGTTCTTGAAGGAGCCAATCATCCAGTTGCCTTCGGATCCGGCGCTGCCCAAGCCTTGTACGAACTGTTTGCCCTTCTGCTTGTTGACCTGAGCACCGACGCGCCAGAGGGAGGCGCCACCGGAACCGGATTCCTGCGGGATGGTGAGAGCAATGCGTTCATCAAAAGCGCCAATGGCGAGAGCAGCCTTGCCCAAGCGAGAGCAACCTGTTACAGCGAGGTGATGAACATCGATACCTGCACTCGGGTCATTTTCAAGAGCGTCAATCAAGCGGCTCACACCCCAAGCCCAGGCAATGATGGTGCCCGGAACAGAGTAAAGCTTACCAAAAGCACCACCGGACGGAGAATTTTCGGGAGCGAGGTCGTTCGTGTTGAACGTAATCATCGCGATATCAAGGCCGCTTGTAGCATTACCGAGGCTTCCGCATGTGCCGAACCCCTGATCTAACCCGATGAGAGCCGGCTTCGGTTTGTCCGCGGTACCAGCAGATTTCACTGTGACACTGAAGGAGGCTGTTTTACCCTTGTCCGTAACAGTCACGGTGTACTTGCCACCGGACATTTTGCCCTCGACCTTTTCTGGATTGCGAGGCTTCTCGCCGAACATGACCTTTTCGTAAATGGCGCCGATTTCTTCACGGCGACACTTCCACTGATCCTTCGAGGAAATCACAGTACCGTCAAGCATCTTGAACGGGTCCGGGAGTTTTGCATTGTTGACGCTCGTCTGGATATTGCCAATCGTGCATTCACTGCGGTGGTCTTCCTTGAATTCAGGAGCCTGCGGAATCACGACTTCGACACTGGAACTGGAAGTAACAATCGCCGCACTGCTGCCAGGAACGACCATCGCACTGCTACCGGGATTGACAGCCGCACTGCTGCCGGGAACGACGGCTGCGCTGCTACCGGGAACAGCCGCACTACTACCGGGAACAGCATCACTGCTACCAGGAGCAGAAGCATCACTGCTGTCAGGAACAACGGCTCCGCTGCTAGTAGGAATCACAGCACCGCTACTCAGCGGGTCTGCAGCAGCGCTGCTCAATGAATCTTCACCATTACCGAAATTTGTCGGAATGGAATCTCCACCCTGCATATTTTGCAATGCAGCATTGATTGAATCTAGTATTGCCTGGTTTGCAGAATCGGCGTTAAATTCGCCATATTTCTGGATGAGGCATTCCTCGGTGGTACATTCTGCAGAGTTCGCACCATTGTCGTCTCCACAGGCCCAAAGTCCAATGGCAACAGATGCCACCGGAAATAGATATTTCCATGATTTCATTTTTTTAACCAACCCCTTAACAACACCGTGAATTCGGTATTCCTAGGTAATGCTTAAAATAGATTTGAAAAAAAGCATTCAATTATTCTCAAAAAACAAAGCGTTGTTTGTAAATACAACAGGATACAAAAAGAATACAATTTTTTTCATTTTCATCTACATAAATTAGCGCTATACACACAAAAAAAAGCAAATTTTTTGTATATATTTATAGTTAGAAGATGACAATGAAAATATTTATAGTTTGGAGATGACAATGAAAATTTACAAACATTGGAAAAAAATGGCTCTCGTTCTCACGAGCTTTTTCTGGGCAAGTTGCGGTGATGACTCCTCAAGCACGGCACCGATAACAACATCTGCCGAAAGCTCCTCCGCCATACAAAGTTCTAGCTCCGTAGGACCAACCTCCAGCAGCGGGGCAGCCCCCGAATCCAGCAGCGAGGTTGCCCCCGAATCCAGCAGCGCAACCCCGACCTCCAGCAGCGGCGAAAAAATCGCCTGCGAAGAAGCAACACTTCTCCGCACAGGTCCTTCGGAACCCTGTATCGAAGATATTTGCCCAGAATATGGTGTACCCTTATACGAGATTTCAGGATTAAAATGCGAGGACGGCAAGGAATACGAACTGGAATCCATCTGCCCGGATTACGGAATAGACCTTCCCTGTACGAACACGTACATTGGCGAAGACGGCAAGCGATTAAGCGAAGAGGAATTCAAGGAAATTTACCGAATGGCAAAACCCGAAGGAGAATCCTCCAGCAGCACGGGTACAGAAATCGATCCTCTGTATGGAGTAGAGATGCCCGCAGAAAATCAAGATATCAACTAACGGTCACCTCTAAAAATTCAATTTTCAAAAATTTGGTTGCGACTCTTCGCGCTGGTTCGTCATTCAAAGTGGCAAATACCACCAGTATTCGCCACTTTTCATTCCTGCCATCGCTCGGTCTCACTCAAATTTTCTTAACCAAAGCAATTTTTAGAGGTGCCCTAACCTAATCTACGAAAACTGAAGCAAGAACAATTAACACAAAAATTCATCAGGGAAAATCATGAATCAATTTTTCCACAAGCATTGGAAGCACCTGTTTTTCACACTGGCCACCTTCTTCTGGGTCGGCTGTGGAGATGAGTTCTAGCAGTTCCGCAGAATTCCCCTTCTTCGCGAACAATTGTGAAGAAGTCAGCCTTTGCGTTGACGGCGTAGATGCAGAAGGCACCCCAACTGGAGGACGCCACCCCACCCTCGAATGCCCACCCAAAGAAAAACCTATTACCCCAGCGAACAACTAGTGTAGATTTATGATTTCATTTATTCAAAACCACTGGAAAAGGATTGTTCTCTCCCTTTGTGCGCTGTTCTGAAGCGGCCGCGGAGACGATGATGATTTCACCTACACCGAAAGCGAATTCAATTCCAAGTATTACGTCAAGGAATAGAACTGATGAAGATTGACCTCAAAAAGAAACTCGCGCTTGAATTTTACCGTCTTTATCGCCACAACGAAATCAAGACGCACCCGCTTACGTACTTTTTCTGGGAATGCACACTGCGCTGCAACCTGCACTGTTTGCACTGCGGCAGCGACTGCGTCAAGGACGCCATTCCCGACATGCCCCGCGAAGACTTTATGCGCGTGCTCGACAGTTTAAAGCCGCACATCGACCCGCAGCATTTTATCGTGGTGATTACCGGCGGCGAACCCTTGATGCGCCCCGACTTGGAAGAATGCGGCAAGGAAATCCAGAAGCGCGGCTACCCGTGGGGCATGGTCAGTAACGGACTCGCGATGACGCCGGAACGCTACACCCGCCTTTTGAACGCGGGCCTCAAGAGCCTCACCATCAGTTTGGACGGTCTCGAAAGCAGCCACAACCACTTCCGCGGCGACCCGCATAGCTTTGACCGCGCCTTCCGCGCCATCAACATGGCTGCTCACACCAGGGGCCTCACCTTCGACGTCATGACCTGCGTCAACAGGGAAAACCTCGCCGAGCTCCCGGAAATCCGCGACATGCTCATCCGCATTGGAGTGCCACGCTGGCGCATCGCAACGGTATTCCCGAAGGGAAGAGCCAAGGACAATCCGCTGTTCCAGCTCACGAACCACGAATTCCGCCAGGTGTTCGACTTCATCCGCGAAACAAAGGCGATGAAGAAAATCAGCGTGAACTACGGCTGCGAAGGGTTCCTCGGCAGTTACGAAAAGGCCGCCCGCAACTATCCGTTCTTCTGCCGTGCCGGCGTGAACGTGAGTTCCGTGCTCTGCGACGGAAGCATTTCCGCATGTCCGAGCCTCCGCGGCGATTACATCCAAGGTAACATCTACAAGGACGACCTGTGGGACGTTTGGCAGAACCGCTACCAGGTGATGCGCGACCGCAGCTGGGCAAAAATCGGCGACTGCAAAAAATGCAAGTACTGGCGCTACTGCGAAGGTTCGAGCCTGCACCTGCGCGACGAAAAGACGAAGGAACTCGCCTACTGCCACGTGAAACGCCTGGAAGACGCGGGAGCGTGATTTAGTGGTTAGTGGTTGGTGGCTAGTGATTAGGGGGCGGCTGCGCCGCCATTATAAATTCTGTTTACTGCTTACTAGAAGGGAGATTATATGAACATTCGCAAGCATTGGAAAAAAGTCATTTTGAGTTGTGCGGCGGCCTTATGGGCTGGTTGTGGAGATGATTCTTCAACACACCCCGTCCAGACAGAAAGTTCCGATTCTATCGGCCCACAAAGCAGCGCTTCCGAGAATTCAAGTTCGTCGGATTTTGTACAGGAGTCCAGTTCTGGCACATTTGAAGGAAACTCATCCAATAATACAACAGCCCCCTTGTACGGAGTCTATTATCAAGACACCATTCACCAAGTAAGCGACACGACCGTCACCGAAGAATCTTCCGATGAAAAAATCGCAGAAGAAGTCATTAACGAAGGCAAAAAAACATTGGATTCTCTATCCAACCTCGAAAACGCCTCCAAGGATTTAAAGAATTGTCTTGACATTTCAAAAGACGACCTTCTTTACGAATCTTATATTCCCGACGATGTAATGGCCGAAAGGCAAAAACAAACCGACAAGAAAAAAGATTTCGAAGCTCGATTCCAGCGAAGAATTGAAAGTTGCATTGAAAATTACACCCCAAAAACAATTAATGACACCCTCGATCCCATGACGACACCAGTCAACACAAAAGAAGGCGACAAGATTGTCTCCAACGGGGATACCTGCGAAGTCATTTCCACATACAGTAGCTGGTTTGGAGAGATGACCGGATATGGAGCCGGTTCACAAGACGGCGCAGAAGATGCCGACCATAAAATCGATTCGCTTATCATCGAAAATAACGGTAAAAAGTCGAAGCAGGAATGCCTTGAGGCCATTAAAGACCAACTGAACAGGGGTGTCGCCATCTACGGCCCCCTGCCCGAGAATTATCCCCAGGAAATTAAGTGTAACGATGGAGTCGTCAAAGAAACCGAGCACTACAAAGCTAGACTCCAAGATTACAACAAGAGCGTTGAAAATGGTTACAAAGAAACAATCGCTCGCGCAAACGAAATGATCGACAATTGCAACAAATAAACGAAAGATAGAAACGAGGTATGAGGGCGGCCTGCGGCCTTTGAGGTGTGAGGGCGCCCACTGCGTGGGCTTTGAGGTGTGAGGTATGAGGTCGCGGCGTTGCCGCTCTGAGGCCGGCATTGTAAAAAAAGCCCGACATTGTACAATTTGTCAACAGAAATTAAAAAAAAGCCCCTTTTTCGCCTCGAAAAAGGGGTAAATTTGTATGTAGCAAAGGAGAACGATATTATGAACATTCGCAAACATTGGAGAAAAGCGGTTATCAGCATTGCGGCGGCCTTCTGGGCCAGCTGCGGTGATGATTCCGCAACATCGACACAAGTCGAGGTTATTGTTGATGGAAACACTTCCAGCGAAGCTGTTCTTGGCAGCAGTGCTGCAGTCCCAACAAGCAGTGAAAGCATCTTTCCCGGCAGCAGCGAAGTTGCCCCGGCAAGTAGCGAAGCCATTCTCGCCAGCAGCAGTTCGGAAGCCACATCCAGTTCCGAAGCAATCCAAAGTTCGAGCAGCAATGACTTGATCCGCCGTGCAAGCGATACAACCATCACTTGCGAAACCAGAACAACTACAGAAACATTTTACCTATCGTCTAACAACAACACAGTGGATCCTTGTGAGAACTTGAAAAATTCCCTAGAAAACGACGTCCTCTCAGTCGAAGAAATCATCGAAAAAGAAGACGACTTGGCAGATTGCGGGGGCTACAAATTTCAACCCGTTTACGGAGTATCAACACCAAACATAGGGACCAGAACAATAGTTACATATAACTGTTCCGACGGCCATAACTGGAGCCAAGGTGATGTCAAAATCAAAGACAACCTGCTGTATTCAGTCAAAGAATACCTCGAGGCTTTCCCTCCTAGTTCCAGTTCTGTTGAGAGTTCAAGTTCTGTCGAAAGTTCCAGTTCTGTTGAGAGTTCAAGTTCTGTCGAAAGTTCCAGTTCTGTTGAGAGTTCAAGTTCTGTCGAAAGTTCCAGTTCCAAAATCATTGAAAACCAGGGCTGCAACAAAACCGACTTTATCAGTAAAGACGCAGCTATTGATTCGCTGGTTCAAGAAAACCACAATATGCTGGATTCTGCAATAAACGCCATCGGTGCAACCGGCAAACTAAAATATTGCATCGAGAACGCTATCCAATGGACAGAAAATCTTTCAGGCGCTTGCTCGGGATACATAGCCAAAACGCAAAAATGCCCCGACGGAACAACCTCCGAAAACGAGCGTTTCACCCAACTTGACGAAAACGTCAAGCAAATCTTCAAAGAACGAATCAACAACTGTACAGACGAGTATTCCAACTTGGAATAGTCACATTCCAAGTTAGAACCTTATTTTTGCGTTATTTTCGCAAAAAAAGCCGTTTTCATAAATTTATAATAGTAAATTATATGGTATGGAAACGCTCAATTTGACAACGAACGAAGAGCACATTGTAAGTGTGCTTCTCAGGAAGAACCCCGAGCTGGACGAGGGTGTTCTCAAGAGCGCTGTTGCCTTTATCGCCGATGCCCACGATGGTCAATACCGCAAAAGCGGCATGCCCTACACAGAGCATCCCTATGAAGTGGCGAAAATTCTCGCTGACCTAAAACAGGACCAGGCCACGGTCCTCGCCGGTCTTTTGCACGATGTGGTAGAAGACACCCCGCACACGCTCAAGGAAATTTCTGAAAAATTTGGTGAAGACACCGCGTTCATGGTGGATGCCGTTACAAAGATTACGGCAGTTCAAGAGGCGAGCAAGACAGCCCAAAAGGCAGGGACCTACCGCAAGCTCATTACCGCCATGGCGAAAGACCCGCGCGTCATCATGATTAAAATTGCAGACCGCATCCACAACATGCGCACCATGCAATACATGAAGCCCGAAAAGCGCAAGCTTATCGCGCAGGAGACCCTCGACATTTACGTACCGCTCACCCACCGTTTTGGTCTGTACAAGCTCAAAACGGAACTTGAAGATTTGAGTTTCAAGTACGTGAACCCGGTAGAATACCAAAAGCTGGTGGACGCTCTTATTGAGGGCAAGGACAAACGCGAAAAGTACGTCCAGTCCGTCATCGGGCCGCTTCAAATCAAAATGGCCCTCGAAGACTTTGACTGCACCATCCAGGGGCGCACCAAGAACATCTACAGCATCTACAACAAGATGCTTGCGCGAGACTGCCAGTTCGAGGACATCTTCGATATCTTTGCCATCCGCATTATCGTAGAGACCATCCCCGAATGCTACCTCGCGCTGGGGTACGTCCACAACCTGTGGACTCCGATGCAGAGTCGCTTTAAAGACTACATCGCGACCCCGAAGCCGAATCTTTACCAGAGCATCCATACCACGGTCATCGGTCCCGAAAACAAGATGGTCGAAGTCCAGATTCGCACCAAGGACATGGACCTCACCGCCGAAAAGGGTTTCGCCGCCCACTGGGCCTACAAAATGGAAACCCAGCACGAAGGCGAGGAACTCGCGTGGCTAGACCACATGGTCAAGTTGCAATCCGAAATTTCGGACTCCAAGGAATACCTGGACTTTTTGAAGGTTGACCTCAAGCCCGAGGGCATGACCGTTTTTACCCCGAAGGGAACATCCATTGAACTCCCCGACGGGGCCATCGTATTGGACTTCGCCTTCGCCGTCCACACGGAACTCGGGCTCCACTGCATTGGTGCAAAAATTAACGACGAGGTGGTGAGCCTCGACAAGCCGGTCCCACACGGCGCAACCATTCAGGTTCTCAAGAGCCCCGCTCAGGAACCAAGTCCCGAATGGCTTGACATGGTCAAGACCGTCAAGGCAAAGCAGGAACTGCGCAAGTGGATGAAGACCAGCATTACCCAACAGTCTTACGACCTGGGCAAAGAAATCTGGACCCGAGAACTTCGACTTGCGAAAATCGAAAAAGATAAGCGCCCCAAGGAAGATGCCATCAACAAATACTTTGGCACCTTTAACATGGACGACTTTTACGAACGCATCGGCCAGGGCGAACTGCCGCTGCAAGACGTTCACAGGTTTTTGACCGGAGAGAATTCCGATTCCAAGGATACCTCCACCCTCAGATTCTTCCCCACGTTCAACAAGGACAAAAAGAACACCGTCCGCGACGACATGCCGCTTATGATTGGGCAAGAAACCAGTTTGCTCATCCATTTTGCCACATGCTGCGGCCCTATTCCCGGAGACCAGATTGTAGGCGTGATGCGTCCGCAAACAGGCATCGAAGTTCACAATGTAAACTGTCCTTGCCTCAAGGAATTCCCCGTTGAACAAATTTTGCCCGTAGACTGGAGTGCCGATGTGTCCCAGCCGTTTATGACGCATCTGACCATAGATACGGACAACCGTAAAAACATTACGCTCGAAATTTTGCAAGAACTCAAAAACGCAGGCCTCTTCCTTGAGCGCATGAGTGTCGCAAGTTCACAAGTTTCCGGAAGAATCCGTATGGAATTCAAGGCTTTCCGCAAAGACCAGGTCGACGGGCTCATTGTAAGAATCAAACAAATCAACGGCGTACGAGAGGTTACCAAGGCATGATAACACCCCTGCATCACAGCGACTACACCCTCAAGAATCGCGCCTTCAACTGTCGAATGCGCAATCGCTACTACGAGGAAGTGTACTACGCCTTCAGGGCTTTACTACCAGCCGATTCCACAGCAGACTCAACCGGCGAAGAACTTGACCAAGCCTGGTTCCAAAACCTGAGCAAGGAAGTCCGCCGCTACGAGCGACTCATCACTACTTGTTTGGAATACGCCCAAGCAGCCATCTTTTACGGCAAGGCCGATTACGCAACGCTTTACTCCAAGGACAAGCGCTGGGGTATTTTGCAAGAAGAAATCTTCCTAGTCCACTTTTTGCAGGAACTACTCTCCACAATCCGGTATATTATCGCCCGCCTCGATACCGACAAGATGCTGCACGATTGGAGCACCTCCATGCAAGACATGAAGACAAAGCCCGTGCGTGACGGCTTCGTGAGTTCCATTCAAGAAAAATTAACCGCTATGGCGGCAACGACCATCGATGAATTTAAGGATTTGCTCAAGCATCTTTTGGATCGTTTCCAGATTGGCAACACGTTGTTCGGAACCGTACAGGAGCTGCAGAATTTCTATTAAATTAGTGGTTAGTGGTTGGTGGTTAGTATTTGTCTGTTTTTTGATTAGATTTATGTTATAGGTAGAAAATGTCCGAGTATATAATTCTTTCGATATTCCTTTTTCTGGGAGCGTTCATCGCCCTCGCAGCGACCGTCACAGGTCTATTGCTTGGCTACCGCACCAAAAAGACAAAGAACAAAATGGCTCCGTACGAATGCGGTATGCAGACCATCGGAAACGCACGCATTCAGTTCAAGGTAGGTTACTACCTGTTCGCACTTTTGTTCCTCGTGTTTGACATCGAAGCGCTGTTCCTATTTCCCGTGCTTATGAACTACAAGTCCATTATGGCAGGGAATACACCGCTCTCGCCAACTATCGTCGTTATCGACCTCGTAATTTTCATGGCGGTTCTCGTATCGGGTCTCGCCTACGCCTGGAAAAAAGGAATTCTCAAATGGGAATAATAAATTTTGCCCCTAAGATTCTAGATCCGATTCCCGGCGGCAAGTACGTCGTGAACGCCATTGACTATGTAGTCAACTGGGCGCGAGCCAACTCCATTTGGCCGCTCACCTACGGCACCAGCTGTTGCGCCATCGAAATGATGTCGTCTTCTATGGCCCGCTACGACATTGCCCGCTTTGGAAGCGAAGTGTTCCGCAGTTCTCCGAGACAGGCGGACCTTTTTATTTTGGCAGGCACCATCACTCGCCGCATGGCTCCAGCCATCCAGATGCTGTGGGAACAGATTCCTGGCCCCAAGTACGTAATTGCAATGGGCGCATGCACCATCAGTGGCGGCCCCTTCATTTACGATAACTACTCCGTGGTGCGCGGTGCGCAGAACCTGATTCCGGTGGACGTTTTTGTTCCGGGATGCCCGCCTCGACCCGAGGCGCTCTTCCACGGGCTCCTCACGCTCCGCGACAAAATCCTGAAAGAGACCTGCCGTAACCCGTGGCACGAAGGTGAACCGCGTGACGTCTCCACCATGGACCGCTATCGGGAAGCAGCCAACACGTGGGCCGCTCTTGAACGCATGAAAGACGAAGAGATGGCCGAAGCCCGCGCAAAATTCAAGGAAGAAAATCCCGATTACAAATCGAGTTTTAAACCTGTGCGCATAAAGAAGGAAGAATTCCCTGAAGTCGAGCGTATTCCGTGCAAACGCTTTGGCCTCACGCAGGCGGAACTTTTCAACAAGCTCCGCGCCAAGTTCCCGAACGTGACCGTCCATACGCATAGCGAAGACCCCATCGAAGACGTGGTGGCGCAAATGCCCGCCGACCGACCGCTCGAAGTGATGGTCACTCCCGAAGACTACCTCCCGATTGTGGAATTCGTGAAAAACGACGCCGAATTCAAAATGGACTACCTCATTGAAGTGACCGCCATTGACTACGACGACCACTTTGACATGGTGACCCAACTCCGCAGCATGGATCACGGCCACAAGATATTCCTTTGCCTGCAGCTCAAAAAAGACTTCAGCATCGAAGAAGACAAGCGAGCCACCTCTATTTTGGCGACCGCCCCGAGCATTAGCCACCTCTACCCCGCAGCCGAATTCAAGGAACGCGAGGTTTACGACATGTTCGGCATAGGCTTTGATGGCCACCCGGATTTGCGCCGCATCTTCTTGGATAAGGACTTTGTTGGATTCCCGCTCAGGAAGGACTTTACCCACCCGGAAATGATTAGGAGGCCCGTATGAGTCAATTACCTCCGGGATTCCGCATTACCCGCGAAACGAACACGGAAGAATTCTTTATCAACATGGGTCCGCAGCACCCGAGTACGCATGGCGCTCTCCGCCTTGCACTCCGCATGGAAGGCGAAACCATCATAGAACTTGTGCCGCACTTTGGTTACATCCACCGCGGTATCGAAAAGCAAGCCGAATCGATGAGTTACCTGCAATACATTGCGCTTTCGGACCGTCAAGATTACCTGACCGCCATTCAAAACAACCTGGGCGTCGTCATCGCACTTGAAAAAGGCATGAACATTGGCGTTCCCGAAAAGCAGGAATACATTCGCGTGATGCTCCAGGAACTGGGCCGCATCGCAAGCCACCTCGTATTCTTCGGTTGCTTTGGCGGCGACTTGGGCGGGCAAACCTGCCTGTTGTTCGGCTTCAAGGAACGTGAAATGATTCACGACATTCTCGAAGAAGTCACAGGATCCCGCCTCACCACGAACTACTTCCGCCCCGGTGGAAGCCGATTTGACGTTCCCGACACATTCATCCCGCGCGTCAAAGCCTTTGTGGACCATCTCGAAGGCGCCATGAGCGACTACGAAAGGTTCCTCTCCAAGAACATCATTGTGCTGGATCGCAGCGTGGGTATCGGCATTCTCTCCAAGGAAGACGCCATTGCCTATGGTTGCTCGGGTCCCGTGCTCCGTGCAAGCGGCGTGAACTTTGACGTGCGTCGCGCAAACCCCTACAGCATTTACGACCAAATGGATTTTGAAGTTCCCGTGGCTTACAATGGCGACTGCTATGACCGCTACAAAGTCCGCATTGCTGAAATTCACGAATCCATGAAGATTTTGCGTCAGTGCATAGACAAGTTCCCCAAGGAGGGAGCTTGGCGCGCCAAGGAAAAGCCAGTGCGCCTCCCCGTAGGCCGCTACTACAGCGAAATCGAAACCGCAAAGGGATTGTACGCCACCTATGTAGTGGCGGCAACAACCGGCGAGAAGCCCTACCGCATTCACACGCGCGGGCCAAGCTTCCCGCACATTGCGGCTCTTAACAAGATGGTTCAAGGCCACAAGATTTCGGACCTTGTAACTATTCTAGCGACACTTGACCCTGTGATCCCGGAAATTGACAGGTAGCCTATGTTTGTACCCAGTATTACGAACCCCGTTGGCGATTTTGTTCGCGAATTGGTGCCCCAGCTGGCAGCATTTTTGCCCGCAAGCCTGCAATCCGATACGCTGAACAGCATTGTCGCCTTTTTGGTAAACGCCCTCATTTGCGTAATCGCCGTATGCATTGTGAACATCGGGTCCGCCCCGATTCTCATTTACATGGAACGCAAGGTTTGCGCCCACGTACAATGCCGACTCGGTCCCATGCGCCTTGGCTGGCACGGGACCATCCAGACCATCGCCGACGTTCTGAAGATGCTCTTCAAAGAGGTTTACGCCCCGAGCGGCGCCGACAAGCTGATGTTCTACCTCGCACCGCTCATCGTGCTCATCGCGCCGTTCATCGTGTGCGCCTTGATTCCGTTCGGTCGCAACTTGGTCGTCGCGGACGTCTCGATGGGAATTCCGCTCATCATCGCCGTGAACGGCTTTGGCGTGCTCGGCATCTTGCTTGGCGGCTGGAGCAGCAACAACAAGTATTCGCTTTTGGGAGCCCTCCGCAGCGGCGCCCAGATGATCAGTTACGAAATTTCGTTCGCGATGATTCTTTTGTTCGTCGTGATGATTTCGGGTTCCACGAACCTCATGAGCATTACGCTCGGCCAGGAAGGCACCATTTTTGACTGGTGGATTTTCAAGGTTCCGGTCCTTGGGATTATCGCCTTCATCCTGTTCTTTATTTCAAGTACCGCCGAAATGAACCGCGCGCCCTTCGACATCGCCGAAGCGGAACAGGAACTCACCGGTGGATACCACACCGAATACAACGGCACACCGTTCGCCATGTTCTACCTGGCCGAATACATTGCCCTTGTTACGAACTCCTCCCTTGCAGTCACTTGCTTCTTGGGCGGGTTCTACGCGCCTTGCATTGGGATTTCGTTCATTGACCAATACCTGAACATGGTCCCGGGCGTCATCTGGTTCTTTGCAAAAGTCTTCTTTATGATTTGGTGCTACATGATGGTCCGCTGGACGTTTGTGCGTCCGCGCGTGGACCAACTCATGGACTTTGAATGGAAATTTTTGTTGCCGGTAAACCTTGTTCTGCTGGTCGCGGGAGCAGCATTTATAGCAATAAGTGGTTAGTATGCAGTGGTTCGTAAACAGGATTTATAATGGCGGCGCAGCCGCCCACTAACCACCAACCACTAGCCACCAACCACTAATTAGACGAGAAACGGCCTACAGACGAGAGATGAAATAATGACGGCGCAGCCGCCCACCAACCACAAACCACTAACCACTAACCACTAATCCATGACTTTATTTCAATATTTCAAAAGATATTTTAAGCGCTGTATTACCGGGCCGTGGAGCCTCATGTGCGGCCTTTCGGTCACGTTAAAGTATTTCTTTAACCCCAAGCGCATTGTCACGGAGCAGTACCCCGAAAACAGAAAGACGCTCAAGATGCACGAACGTTACCGCGGGCGCCTCCAAATGATCGAGGATGCCGAAGGGAACAACCATTGCACCGCTTGCGGCATGTGCGAGCGCGCCTGCCCCAACGCCTCCATTAACGTTTTGCCTACAAAAAATATCGCGGGTAAAAAAGTGCTAGGGCGTTACGTTTACCACTACGCGAGCTGCACGCAATGCGGCCTTTGCGTAGAAGCCTGTCCGTTTGGAGCCATCCGCATGGCACAGGATTTTGAAGTCGCCACGACCGACGTGAACACGCTCGAAATGATTTTGAACAAAAAGGAGGGACAAGGTTAATGTTCCCAAGTTTTTCACTTCCTGATTTGCCACTCGCATTCCCGCTTGGCGGCATGGACATTGCGTTCTATGCAGTCGCCATCGTGATGATTGTGATGGCCGTGATGACGGTTGCAGTCAAGAACATTTTGCAAAGCGCCATCTTCCTCATTTTCTCTTTTGTGGGGACCGCAATTCTCTATTTGCTGCTGCACGCAGAATTTGTCGCACTCGCGCAAATCATGGTGTATATCGGCGGCGTAGTGATTTTCGTGGTGTTCACGATTCTACTCACAAGCCACCTTGGCGAAGACGCCTTTGCCACAAAGATTCCTCGAATTTTTGCGGCTTTTGCACTCTCCATCGCATTTGTTTTCGTGATGATCAAATGCATTTTGCCGACTCCGGACCTCTCTAGCGGCGCGGTCAACGCCCCCGAAGGTTTTGCAAGCCTCGAGCAATTTGCGGTGCGCCTACTCGGGTATGGACCCGACGGTTTTATTATTCCCTTTGAAGTCGTGAGCATCCTTTTGCTTATGACCCTCATTTGCGCCATTACCGTGGCCCGCAAGAGCAAAGACGAAGTAGAAACCGGAAACCAGAAGGAGGCAAAATGAACCTTCTGAATTGTTTGATTCTAGCCTTTTTGCTGTTTGGCATTGGCGTGTGGGGCCTTATGCGCAGACGTCACTTGATTGGTATGCTCATCTCGATTGAGCTTATGCTAAACGCAGCAAACATCAACTTTATCAGTTTTGCCTACTTTACCGCACACGATGCTACGGCAGGCGCACTTTTCAGTATTTTTGTCATCGCCGTGACGGCATGCGAAATGGCAATCGCTCTTGCCATTATCGTCTCCATGTACCGCCGCCACAAGAGCCTTGACGCAGACCAGTTGAGGGACCTCCATGATTAACGACGTCACCCTCGGATATCTCATTTTGTTGTTGCCGCTGTTCACTTTTGTGGTGAACGGGCTCTTCCTCGGACACAAGCACCACAAGGCAGCAGCAGCCCTCGCGGTCACCTGCAACGGTCTCGCCGCAGCAAGTGCCATCTTGCTCGCCATCCATTACTTCTGTTCGTCATTTGCCCCGCAAAAGGCGATTCTGTTTGAATATGAGTTCATCCCGTTTGTCGGGGAGCTTGTCGCAAAAATCGGCATGCTCATTGACCCACTTTCTGTGATGATGCTCGTGGTCGTGACGTTCATCAGCTTTATGGTGAACATTTACAGCATTGGCTACATGCGCGAGGACCGCTCTGCAGGCAGATTCTTTAGTTTGCTTTCGCTGTTCAGCTTTAGCATGCTGGGACTTGTCGTTGCGACAAACCTCTTCCAGATGTTTATTTTCTGGGAATTGGTCGGCGTTTCAAGTTACCTGCTCATTGGCTTCTGGTACCACAAGCCAAGCGCCGTAAGCGCTAGTAAGCAAGCGTTTATACTCACCCGCTTCGCCGACAGTTTCTTTTTGCTCGGCATTGTGCTCGTGAGCTATGTAGTCGGTAGCTTTGACTTTAGCGTTTTGAATTCACTCGGCCTGGCAGGTTTCAAGTACGACCTCATAAACCTCGGCATTTGCGAAGTCAAGCGTTCTACAGCACTCGTAATCGGTTCCGTTTTGATATTTACCGGTGGCTGGGGCAAGTCGGCCATGTTCCCGATGCATATTTGGCTTCCGAACGCCATGGAAGGTCCAACGCCCGTGAGTTCCATTATTCACAGTGCCACCATGGTGGTCGCAGGCGTCTACCTTGTCGCCCGCCTCTTCCCGTTCTTTGCCATTTGCGAAAACACGCTCACGCTCATCATGTGGGTAGGCGCGTTTACAATGGTTTTTGCAGCCGTCATCGCCTGCACACAAAAAGACATCAAGCGAATACTCGCTTACTCCACGCTTTCGCAACTCGGATACATGATGTTTGCACTCGGCGTCTGCAAAATCGGACAAGTCGTAGCCGTTACCGGTTGGACCGCAAGTACCTTCCACATCTTTACGCACGCATTCTTCAAGTGCAGCCTATTCCTCATTGCGGGTAGCCTCATCCATCAGGTCCATACCAACGACCTCGACGCCATGGGCGGCCTCCGCAAAAAAATGCCTCTAACCTACGTTTGCGCCCTCATTTCGATTCTCGCCATTTCGGGCATTCCGCCATTCTCCGGATTCTTCTCGAAGGACGAAATCATCCTGGCCGCATTCCAGGGCCGCCATTACGCCGTGTTTGGACTCGCTTTGTTCACAAGCGGGCTCACCACGTTCTACATGTTCCGTCTGTTCTTCCTAGCTTTCCACGGGGAACCGCGCCATGAAGGCGTCAAGGCGGGCCATGTTCACGAAGATTTTGCGATGACCCTCCCGATTGTCATTCTCGCCATTCCCGCCCTCTTGAGCGGCATTCTCGGCAAGGGTCTCTTCGAAAAATTCTTTATACCAGGAAGGCTTCACGTACCGCAACTCATGCGCCTTGCTCATGCCGACTGGATTCCGTTAGCGGCTGTAGGCATTGCAGTTTTGGCTTTGCTTATCGCCTGGTTCCTTTATGCAAGCCCCAAGGCCAAAATCGCCCGAGCCCTCGATGAAACGAACCGCAGCGGATTATACAAGGTAGTCTATCATAAATTCTACTTTGACGAAATGTATTACACGGTTGTTCGCCAATTTATTTTTGGTGGAGTCGCCCGCGTTTCCAGAGCCTTTAACGACATCGTGATTGAAGGTCTCCTCGCATTCTGCATTTGGTTCATCCACAAGCTTGGCAATTTGGTGCGCACGGCACAGGCGGGTTACCTGCCGTTCTACCTGGGCACCTTGATTATCGGCGTTCTCATTTGGCGATTCTTTGGTCAACTTCCCCTGTAGGCGATTATGGAAACAATTCTTTTTAATTTAATCTGGGTAATTCCACTGCTGACCGTACTCGTGTGCGCGCCCATTTCGGCTAGCCACGAAAAAGTCCTCAAAGCTTTGCACGCCACCTCGGCAACTTTCGTTTTGTTCGTCGTTTGCGTGCTCACCTACCGCGTTTACGCCCTTTCGGGAACCCCGACCGACGAAGCTGCAGCTCCGTTCCTCCTCAGGTTCTTTACCGACATCCCGTGGCTTAGCGCTTTTAACGCCCATTACATTGTGGGCGCCGATGGACTCAACATGCTGCTGCTTGCGCTCACCGCCTTTATCGTGTGGGCAGGCGTTTTGGTCAGCTGGAACATCAAAGGAAACCAGAAGGTATTCTTTGCGCTCATCCAACTGCTTGCGACAAGCGTTTACGGTGTTTACATGAGTTTTGACCTGGTGCTGTTCTTTGTCTTCTACGAGATGGAAGCGCTGTGCATGTACCTGATGATCGCCTGCTACGGAAGCGGCCGCAGGGATTACGGTGGTAAAAAACTCACCTTGACGCTCGCGTTCGGATCTTCCATGATTTTGGCAACGCTATTTGGCCTCTATTTTGAAGGCGGCGTTCACAGCTGGAGCATCATGGAACTTTCGAAAGTCACGCTCCCGATGGATTTCCAGATGTGGGCCTTCCCGCTCATGTTCATGGGATTCGCCGTTTCGAGCAGCCTTTTCCCGTTCCACTTCTGGAGTCCGGACGGTCACTCCGCAGCACCGACCGCAGTTTCGATGCTCGCTGCAGGCGTCATGATGAAGATGGGCGCTTACGGATGCCTCCGCGTCGCCATGTTCCTCATGCCCGAAGCCGCAAAAATTTGGCTCCCCTACGTGGTAGCGCTTCTCATCTTTAACGTGGTGCTAGGCCCCTTCATCGCCATCCGACACAAGGACCTCAAGTACATTACCGCTTACAGTTCCATTAGCCACCTGGGCCTTATTTTCCTCGGGCTCGCGGCCCTCACGCCAGTAGGCCTTCGCGGAGCAAGCCTCCAGATGATTTCGCACGGATTCCTCACCGGGCTCTTCTTCGCGACCATCGGTATGATTTACGAGCGCACGCACACCCGCGACATTACCGAGATGGGCGGCATCATGCGCAAAATGCCTTTCCTTGGCGTAGGCTTTGTGCTCGCCGGTTTTGCGGGGTTAGGCCTTCCGGGCTTCTCCGGATTCATCGCCGAAAGCACGATTTTCATCGGCGCCTTCCAGCAGGATTCTACGTTAACCCGCGTGGTGACGATTCTCGCCATACTCTCGATTACAACAACCGCCGTCTACATTTTGCAAACGGCGAACCGCATGCTCCACGGCAATATGCCCGCGAAATACGAAGCGCTTACCGACGGCTGCCTTCGCGAAAAACTCGTCATCGTGGTCCTCGTGGCATGCCTACTCTTTATCGGTATTTGCCCGGGCTGGATTTCCGAAATTCTAGACCAGAGTATAGCCCCGATATTTGCGAAGATTTCTGCGGCCGCAGTACCCGCCGTAGGAGGTTAAAATGTATTCCATTCCACATTTTATAATTCCAGATTTAATTTTGCTCGTTTTCCCGTTCATCGTCATCGGGAGCCGTCTCTTTTGCGATTACAAATCCAAAATTCCATGGCGCATTGCAAACATCGGCTTGATGCTTATCTTTGTGCTTTTGAACCTCATTCCGCTCGCAAGCGGAGAGGGCCAGTTCTTTATTAGCAATTGGCGCGTAGATGACTTTGGCGTCCTTATGCGCGAAGTGCTTATCCTCTCGGCCCTTTTGGGCGTCTGGCTTTCTAAGGACTACTTTGAGCACGGAGCCGATGGCAAGCCGCAAATGCACCAGATTGCAGAATTCATCGGCGCCATTGCTTTCGCGACCTTTGGCGGCATCACCGTCGTGAGCGCCTGCGACACCCTCACCTTCTTCCTCGGCCTTGAAATCGCGACCATCCCGATGTACGCACTCACCGCCTGGAACAAAAAAGACCAGATGGGTACCGAAGCGGCCACCAAATATATTTTGATGGGTTCCGTCGCAACGGCATTCGAGCTGTTCGGCTTCAGCTACCTCTTTGGTTTTGCAGGAGGCCTCCACTTTAGCGAAATTCACGCCGCTGTGGCAGCAGGTACAAGCCCACTCCTGTGGGTTGCCGTACTCTTCCTCTTCTGCGGAATCGGTTTCAAGCTCACGCTCTTCCCGTTCTACACCTGGGCCCCGGACGTTTACGAAGGTGCCCCGACGCCTGTGACCGCCGTTCTCTCGGTGACATCCAAGGCCACGGCCATCGCATTCCTCGCAGTACTCGTTTACGGTCCCCTCGCCCCGATTCAAGAGCAAATCGCCCCGTTAATCGCCCTCCTCGCAGGCGTTACACTGTTTGTGGGTAACCTCGGCGCCCTCAAGCAAAGCAGACTCCGTCGATTCATGGCGTACAGTTCCATCGCCCAGGCGGGCTACATTATGGTCGCCCTCCTTGGCCCTGCAGAAATCGGCAAGACGGCCATAGTCTATTATCTGTTCGTGTACGCGATTTCGAACTACCTCGCCTTCTTTGTATTCGGCATCATCGGGCACCACCGCGAAGAAACGTTCGCCTCCCTGCGCGGACTTTCCAAGCAGAATCCGAGTCTCGCAATCGCTCTTGCGATTTCGATGTTCAGCCTTGCGGGCATTCCGCCTCTCGCCGGCTTCTTCGGCAAGTTCCACCTGTTCTTTAGCGGGGCTACCACTGGGCACTACATGCTTGTAACCTTCGCTGTACTGAACAACGTGCTCGCGCTGTTCTACTACATTCAGCTCATCAAGAGCGCCTGGGTCGACGAACCCGACGGACACCTTACACCGCTACGCCTCACCAAGCGCCAGCGCGCCGTTGT
This sequence comes from Fibrobacter sp., assembly GCA_024398845.1. Lineage (GTDB taxonomy): Bacteria > Fibrobacterota > Fibrobacteria > Fibrobacterales > Fibrobacteraceae > Fibrobacter. Next base: position 34,567 of record JAKSIM010000008.1, read on the forward strand.
GATTTTCCTCTCCATAGGCGTCGTTGCAATCGGCTTTTTACCGTTCCTCAGCAACAACATCTTTGCGGGATTCAACTACTAGGGCGATTTTCAACTAAGGCGTAATTCAATTTGAGCATGATTGACGGGCAACCACAAGAGTCCTCGCTAGCCTTCCACCTGGAAGCACTGCGTTTGACCCTAATCCGTTGCCTTGTAGCACTTGGCATTGGGATTATCCCGATGTTTTTGCTATCGCCCTATGCGTTGAACTGGTTCACTAGCCAAATGGAATTCCAGACGGGATCCACACTTCACTACTTCGCCCCCATGGAAGTCTTTTTGTTGCAATTCAAAATGGCGGCACTCTTTGATTGCATCCTCTGTTCGCCCTTTATTGCATGGAATCTTTGGAAATTCATTCTACCAGCGCTTTACAATAACGAAAAAAAATTCGTACGCACCATCGCCTTTTTGACGAGTTTTTTGTTCATTGCAGGCGTCGCCTTCTGCCTCACAGTCTGCTTTCCGCTGATTGTGCGGTTCGGCCTCAGTTTTCAAAACGACTCGCTGCAACCCGTTATCGGCGTTTCAAGCGTCATCTCACTCGCCCTATGGCTTTCACTCGCCTTTGGCAGCATGTTCCAATTCCCTCTCGTGACCTACGCCATTATCCGCGCCGGAATCGTGCGCTACGAAACCGTTTGCCATTGCAGGCCCTACGTGCTCATTGCCATTTTGGTATTTGCAGCTCTCCTCACTCCACCCGACATTTTGAGCCAGCTCATCCTCGGCATTCCCACTTACCTGCTATTTGAGGCAGGCCTTCTCGCCGCGCGAAGATTCAAAACAAAAACGAGTGAAACAATTTACGACAAAGACCACAAAGATGGTCTTTATTGAATTTGCACTTGTTTCAGGGAGTCCAGGACCGCATTGATTCGTGAGGTTATCACAAGGCCACCCTCATAGTTGAGATGGTCTATGTCAAAGGCGTGATTATCGCCGTAATCGTGATTTCCCATCTTATTTTCGTCCATAAATACGAAGTTCGGGTAGCTTTTTTGAAGATCTGTGATGTTTTCAATTGCGCCTTCGATATAATCACGATCCATTCCATAGTAACCGAAGTACTCTGAATTCTTGAATGCTGGAGCTTGCGGGAAAATGACGCCAATGACGTAGACTCCCTTTTCTTGGGCGTTTGAAATCAGTTGAACCATGGCGTCGTAAGATTCTTCGAAATAAGATGTCTTGTTGCTGCTTTGTACAATATTATAGTGAAGAGACGTCGGCCATCCGGAGCCAGTTCCCGTGTCTTCAAATCCAAGAGTCGATAGGAATTTAGAATAGCCCGAACCGATGGATTCGTGGGTTGCCAGGTAGATTGTATTCGTCTCGTAGCCCTTCCAAAAATCGTGGTTCTCGTCATAGACGTATCCGGGGTATTTTTTGGAGATGTCGTAAAAGAAATTGCCTGCAGCATTGGCTGTGTGGCTCCACATATCCAAATCAAGAGCAACGACAAGGTACTTCAACTTTTTGAAGTGCGGTAAAATGTAATTCTCCGTCAGGTAAAGGCTTTCGTAAATGGTAAAGTAGGCGTTCCCTAAATTTATTACCTTATAGTCAGCGCTGAAGGATTTGGGAATAATGGAATTTTTCGGTCTAGAAGAACCGAGAACGACCACGTCTGCCGAGTCTGCGAACTGCCAAAGCAGTTCCATTTTGTAGCGCATGATTCCAGCCTGCATATTGTTGACGCCGTAATACACGCCCAAACTGTCCGAATCGTAATCTTCGAACGGCAAGAGTGAGCTTTCCTGCGTATGCGTGTCTTGCTGAGATGACGAAGAATATTCGCTTGCGGATGTATTCGCCAATGACGAGTCTATGGAGAAAAGCGAATCTGAGGAAGCGGAAACCGTGGAGAATGAGGTTGAATCTGTGTGGACATTTGAGTCAGAGGAAATACATTTATCTGCATTTTTTTCTGATTCCGATGAGCTAGAGAGCCCCTTGCTTGTATTTTCGGGAGGACTCACCTTGGAAGAATCGGTTGAGGTGGATGTACTGGGCGTCACAAGCGTTTTCTGATATACCCAGAGCGACGGATGCCAAAGTTCATCGCCGTCAACGATTTCATGAACATCCCCGTTTTCCATATTTACGAGAGCAATCGTCTTGTGGTTCCCATCGGCATTGACCAAAGTAACTATAGACAAGGACTTGTCACCAGTATTTACCCATTCGCTATGATCGAACGAAAACCCCTTGGGAGCCGGAATTGCTTGTATTAAATCGCCGGAACTGTCAGCGACCAAAATCATTTCGTGCACTCCGTAATTAGTGCCTACGAAATTGCGACCTGTTGTTCCCCCGAAATCAAGGAACAGCGTGCGAAGGCTTCCATCTTGGGCGAGCGAAACATTGCAGGCTTGTTCGCCATTGTACCATAGTTGATTTTGGGAATGAGCGTGTACGCGCAACAGCCTGGATCCTGTGACGGCCATTGAAGTCTTGGGGTCGTAACCTCCATGGAATGAACCGTCCATCAATTTTTGGGGAACACCGAACTTTCCGTTGGCAAAAGGAACCTGCCAGGTGCTTTGACTTGCCCATTTTGTCGAGTCGCTGTTGTTGTTTGCGCTGGTCGCGTATACGATGACGGTATCGCCATTGTCAAGAATTCTCCAGCGAGGGGCGATTGCTGATTTGACATCTAGTTTTACGAGGCTGTTGTTCTCATCCCCAATACCACGCACATATACGGAAGAAGGTTGGTCCAGACCTTCTATTCCGGTGCAGAAGGCTACGTATTGACCGTTTGGAGAAATTTCGGGATGAAAGGCAGAAATGGAATCCTCAATGACGACAGCTTTCAATGGGCTGCGGTTAAAGTCAATGTATTCAAGCCTTTCTTGGGCACCATTTCTGAATACCAGTTTTGCACGACTGCTTCCAGCAATGGACTTGAATGTCGTTGACGAAACCAGTGGGGTGACAGAATAGTTTTCCACACTGCCAGTTTCGTTCAGGTAGTGAAAATGTGGAATTTTCCCAAGCGCTAGACGGAATCCGACATGATCGGAGTACGAATAGGAAGTGATGGAATACACGTCGGTTCGGTTGTAAGCGTAGATAGTTTCTGGGGCGTGGAAGAATGCACCACCCTTTAGAATGCGCTCGGCGAGTTTGTTCGGTCCGTTCGCTCCGACGAAGTTCGACAAGGTAGTATCCGCGAATGGCCCCATCCAATCGTTTACCCATTCCATGACGTTGCCTTCAAAATCGCAAAATGTGGAATTGCTCTTTTCGTTGGTGCAGATGACGTGCACATGATTTTCGGAATTATTCTTCGTCCAGCTGTCGTTCACGTCCCATTCTAGCGAGGCGGCAAGCATCCATTCGGCTTCGGTCGGAAGTCGGTACCCCTCTTTTTCTAGATGGAAAGCGAATCCTTCCAAGTCAACGCAATGCGGGCCGTCATATATCGCCGTCTTGTAGGTATAAACCGTATCCTTTCCTTCGTTCTTACTTTTTTCGTTTGCGAAAAGGATGGCATCAAAATACGTGACATTGACTATCGGCAAACTGTCGTTGTCACATTGAGTTTTCACGAGAGCTGCGTATTCACCGCATGTAGTTTCGTGCTTGTCCATAAAGAAATCGTAGTCAAGTGAGACCTTCATGGAGGGCCTTGCCGCTTTGTTGGCCGCTTGGTTCGTCGTTCCGAGATTGACTGTTGATTGATGGACGAACGCCATTTTATCGTTCTGGACTTCACCGGATTCGGAAGCGAGTTCGCAAATGCTTTCACCGGAGGAGCTTTGACATCCTCCCAAAAGCGCTCCCATAGCCAAAAAAAATAAAGCTGATATTTTTTTCACAATATAAATTAGTGGACAAACATACCATTCCCCCCACCCCAAATATAAAAAAAAAAATTGAATGCTTTCAGTTTTTTTTTGCATATTCAAACATCATCTCGTATTTGAACGACAATTCTTTAAATAATTTTACATTTTACTGCACAAAAAGTCACTAAAAAGTCAAATTTTGACTCTAGCATTTTCTATTTTTCAAAACGAAAGCCGGGAATTATCTAAAATTTGTCAACCCCACCTAGGGTGGCGGTTTAAAGCCGATTTTAGCGGATTTTCAAGAAAAATTCAATAAACGAAGAGTTTAAATTCGATTGTTTATAAGTTAAGGACCTAGCGATTTATGGCAAGTAATTACGACGAACGGAACATTAAAACTTTGGAGTGGTACGAGCATATCCGGATGCGTCCGGGCATGTACATCGGTAAGCTGGGCGATGGCCAGAGCCCCGACGACGGCATTTACGTGCTCGCAAAAGAAGTGATAGACAACTCCATCGACGAATTCGCAATGGGTGCGGGTAAAAAGATTATCATCGAGATGCAGGACCGCAGTTGCCGCGTGCGCGACTTTGGCCGAGGCATCCCTCTTGGCAAGGTAATTGATTGCGTTTCCAAGATGAACACAGGCGGAAAGTACGATTCCGAAGCCTTCCAAAAATCCGTGGGCATGAACGGCGTGGGTACCAAAGCAGTAAACGCGCTCTCCACGAATTTTGTAGTGACGAGCTTCCGCGACGGGCGCTGCAAAAAAGCTGAATTCAGCAAGGGCATTCTCGTCAAGGAATACAAGGAATGCGCCACGACCGAAAAAAACGGCACCGAAATCTTCTTTGAACCGGACGCCGAACTTTTCAAGAACTACCGTTTTCTCCCCGCCTACATGGAAGAGAAAATTTGGAATTACGCCTACCTGAACACGGGCCTCACGATGGTCATGAACGACAAGCAGTACGTGAGCCCGAACGGGCTTTTGGACTTGCTCAAGAGCCGTGTCGACGAAACCATCCGCTACGACATCATTCACTGCAAGCTCAAGGACCTGGAATTCGCGATTACGCATTCCAACCAGGAAGGCGAACACTACTTCAGCTTCGTAAACGGCCAGCACACTACGCAGGGCGGCACCCACCTTGCCGCATTCCGTGAAGCCGTAGTCAAGGGCATCCGCGACCACTTCAAAAAGGAATTTGACGCAAGCGACGTGCGCAACTGCATTATCGGCGCCGTCTCGGTACGCATTCAGGAGCCGGTTTTTGAATCGCAGACCAAAACTAAACTAGGCAGCACGACGACTGCCCCGAACGGGCCCGCCCTCCGTTCCTGGATTGTGGACAGCGTTTCGAAGGAACTGGACAACTACTTGCACAAGAACGAGGCCGTCGCAAAGGCCATTCTTGACCGCATCAACCAGAACGAAAAGCTCCGCAAGGAACTCGCCGGCGTTAAGAAACTTGCGAACGAGCGCGCCAAAAAGGCAAACCTCAACAACAAGAAGCTTCGTGACTGTTCCGTACACTTGAGCGACGCCAAGAACCCGCTCAAGACCGAAACCATGATCTTCATTACCGAAGGTAACTCCGCTTCCGGCACCATCACCACGGCCAGGAACCCCAAAACGCAGGCCGTATTCAGCCTTCGCGGTAAGCCCAAGAACAGTTTTGGACTTTCCAAGAAGATTGTGTACGAAAACGAGGAATGGAACCTTTTGCAGGCGGCCCTGAACATCGAAAACGGGCTCGACGACCTGCGCTACGACAAAGTGATTATCGCAACCGATGCCGATGTGGATGGTATGCACATTCGCCTGCTCGTGATGACCTTCTTTTTGCAATTCTTCCCGGAACTCGTAGAACAGAAGCACCTGTACATTTTGCAAGCGCCCCTCTTCCGCGTAAGAAACCGCAAAGACAAGAAAAAGACCTTCTACTGCTACGATGAAGAAGAACGCGACAAGGCTGCAAAGGAAATCAACAAGAAAGACCTCGAAATCACCCGATTCAAAGGCCTTGGCGAAATGGACTCCGAGGACTTCAAGCTCCTCATTGGCGAAAACATGCACTTAGAGACCGTCACCATGCCGACGGACGCCTCCCTCGGCAAGATGCTCGAATACTACATGGGCAAAAACACACAGGATCGCCAAGACTACATTGTCGAGAACCTAAGAACGGAAGCGGTCGAGGAACTGTAATTTAGACGAGATATACGAAACTTGCTACTTTAGTAGCTTAGTTGAGTTATCCTCTATGAGGAGAATGGCGCCTCGCGCCTACAGACGAGAAAGTAGTAAACAGTATGCAGTAGTTAGTAAATAGTGGTTATGAATCTTAGATTCCGTTTGCAGTAAAACAGTGGCGCCGTAGGCGCACGACGGAAAGGCAGCGAAGCTGCGTAACTAAATCCTAACCACCAACCACTAACCACGAACCACTACCACACGAGAGATTTATGAATGACGATCAGACTTTAGGACTTTCGAACGTAAACCACCTAGAAAAGCTGTACAACGGCTGGTTCCTGGATTACGCAAGCTACACCATTTTGGATCGCGCAGTCCCTTATTTTGAAGACGGCCTCAAACCCGTGCAACGTCGCATTTTGCATACCATGTTCGAAATGCACGACGGCAGTTTCCACAAGGTAGCAGGCATCGTCGGTGACACCATGCACTATCACCCGCACGGTGACGCTTCCATCTACACGGCCCTCGTGAACATGGGCCAAAAGAACCTGCTCATCGAGCCGCAGGGTAACTGGGGTAACCCGCTCACGGGCGACGAGGCCGCTGCCCCGCGTTACATCGAAGGCAAGCTCAGCGACTTTGCGCTTGACGTGATGTTCAACCCCGAAACCACGGAATGGATCCCGAACTACGACGGACGTTCCAAGGAACCGGTGACGCTCCCCGCCAAGTTCCCGATTTTACTCGCCCAGGGCGTGGACGGCATCGCCGTTGGCCTCGCCACCACAATCCTTCCCCACAACTTCAAGGAACTTTGCCAGGCAAGCATCGATTACCTGCGCGGGCGTAAATTTACGCTGTATCCGGACTTCTTTACCGGTGGCATCATCGACGTCTCGGAATATAACGATGGAGCCCGCGGCGGACGCCTCAAGGTGCGCGCCCGAATCGAAAAGCTCGACAACAAAACGCTCGTCATCAAGGAAATCCCGTTCGGCACTACAACCGACAGTCTCATCGATTCCATCGTGGCCGCGAACGACAAGGGCAAAATCAAGGTCAAGCAAATAGTGGACCACACCACCGAAAACGTGGAAATCCAGATTCTATTGCAGCCGGGGACTGACCCGCAAGTCGCCATAGACGCGCTTTACGCCTTTACCGACTGCCAAACGACTCTTGCAGCCAACAGTTGCGTGATTATTGACAAAAAGCCAAAGTTCAGCAACACGACCGAACTTTTAAAGCTCTCCACGGACCATACGGTCAAACTTTTAGACTGGGAACTCGACAACGAGCTCAAGCACCTGCAAGACCAGTGGCACATGACGAGCCTCGAAAAAATCTTTATCGAGCACGAAGTCTACGAAGTCATTAAGCAGGCCAAGAGCCACGACGAAATGGTGGAACTCATTGACGCAGGTCTCAAGCCTTACGTGAAAAAACTCCGCCGCGAGGTGACCCGCGAAGAAATCCTGAAGCTCGCCGAAATCCCGGTACGTCGCATCAGCCGATTTGACCGCAAAAAGGCCGACGAACTTTTGAAGGAACTTGACCAGAAAATCGACGAGGTGAACTTCAACAAAGAACACCTCACCGACTACGCCGTGAACTACTTCAAGAACATTCTCAAGAAGTACGGCGAAGGCCGCGACCGCAAAACGGAAATTTCCGAATTCGGCACCGTGAACGCAGTCCATGTGGCACTCGCAAACCAAAAGCTCTACGTAAACCGCAAGGAAGGCTTTGTCGGCACGGGAATGAAGAAGGAGGAATACCTCTTCGACGTCTCCGAATACGACGACCTCATTGTATTCAAGGCCGACGGCAGCTTCAAAATCGTGAAGGTCAGCGACAAGGACTTTGTAGGTAAAGACATCGTTCTTGTTGAAAAGTTCAACAAGGAAGACGAACGTCACATTTACAACGTCATCCACCAGGACGGTAAAGAAGGCACCGCCTACATCAAGAGATTCAACGTGGGCGGCGTCACCCGCGACAAAGATTACTACATGGGCAAGAACAAACCCGGCAGCAAGCTTTTGTACCTTTCAAGCAACCTGAACGGCGAAGCCGAAGTCGTAGAAGTCGTCCTGAAACCGCGTCCGCGCATCAAGCTGAATTTCGAAGTGGATTTCAGCACGGTTGAAGTCAAGAACCGCAGCGCCATGGGTAACATCGTTACCAAGTACCCGGTCAAGACCGTCAAGCGCATCCGCAAGGGCGTGAGCACCCTCGGCGCCCGCGTACTGTACTTTGACGCCCCCTCGGGCATCATCAGCACCCAGAAGAAGGGCGACCGCATTGGCGAATTCGGCGAGAAGGACAAGATTCTCATCGTAAAGGAGAACGGCACCGCCCGCGTCCACGACATGGCGGATCCGATTCTCGTGGGCAGCGGAGTCAAGTACGTCCACAAGTTCGACCCCACGCAGGTATTCACGATCCTGTACTTCGAAGGCGGAAACTTCAACTACATGGTCAAGCGCTTCAACCTCGAAGGCTGCCCCATGACGACGGAATTCTCGCTGGTCACCGACCACAAGGATACCCAAATGGTGGAATTCTTCGCAACGGACGACGCCCGCCAACTCATGGAATACCAGGTCGGCCGCGAAGTGCAGAAGGAAGAACTCGACCTCACCGAAGTGGCCGAAGTCAAGGGCTACAAGGCTCTCGGCAGCAAGTTCACCGCGAAGAAGGTCAAACGCACCAGCCGAATCACCCCGCCCGACCCGTTTGACGACGGGAGCGACGAAGGCGAGAGCGACAGCGCGAACGACCGCGAAGAACCGAGCCTGTTCTAGACAAGCCAGGGCGAACCCAGTTGGAAAGCCGCCGCTGTCCCAATCGACCGCGACGGCTTTTTCATTTGAAAAATCGGTTTGGGCAATGAATCCTAGCAACTAAGCGAGTTTGGTTTTTCCCGTCCAGCCAAGTTTTTCACGAAGTGCGCCCACGAATCCGGTATGGCGCATGCGTCTATCCCGACAATCATTTTTCTTTTCTACCGAGAATCCCACCCTTATTTGGCAAAATCCGGCCTGTTTTAGTATCGCCCCCTTTTTTTAGGGAAAATTCGGTCCGTTTTACACGTTCTCAAAATTTTTCTCATTTTCTATTGACTTTTAAAAATACATTTCTTATATTAGACTGCGTAAAGAACTTGTATTTACAAGTAATTTACTTAATGGTGTTAAAAAAGGGATGTAACAAAAATGTTCTCAAAATTTACAAAGACATTCAATTTCAAATCTAACTTTTCGCCAATCACGGCATCCGCCGTCATTTCGGTTCTGACACTCACCGCCGCCAATGCCGCGACCACCCCAAACTTCGACATGGTCGGTTTCGCCACCCTGGAAGGCGGAACCACTGGCGGTAACGGCGGCAAGGTCGTCGAGGTTTCGAATTTCGAGGAATTCAAGCAGTACGCCGAAGACCTCGAGACCCCCTACGTAATCATCGTCAAGGGCGAAATCAACACAGGCATCAAGACGCACATCGACGGAAACGGCCATGTGGCAACCTCGGGCACGGAAACCACATACGGCGAGCTCGTGCAAGTCGGCAACAACAAGACCATCGTCGGCAAAGGCGACAAGGCATTCTTCAACCGCGTCGGGCTTGCCATCCAAAACAAGCACAATATCATCATCAGGAACATCAAGTTCACGATGAGCGACGTGCCAATCAGCAAGACCGACGAAAACAAGGTCGTCGCATTCCGCAATGGCGCCGAAGTCGTGCTGAACGACCCGGACTGCATCGCCATTTCCGCGGATTCCGCCGTCACCAACTGGGAAGGCAAAAGCAAGCAAGCCAGTCACAATATCTGGATTGACCACTGCGAATTCTACAACGCCCCGACCAGCAACAAGGACCGCTACGACGGGCTCCTGGACGCAAAGAACAACATTTACAACGCCACCTTCAGTTGGAACTTTTTCCACGATCACCACAAAGGGAGCCTCGTTGGCAACAGCAACGGCGACAGCCTGCGTCACGAAATCACGTTCCACCACAACTACTACAAGAACCTGGACGCGCGCACGCCCATGATGCGCTACAACAACAGCCACCTGTACAACAACTTCGTGGAAGGCGAAGGCAGCGGCAACGGCCCTAACGTGCGTCAAGGCAGCGACGTCTACTTCGAGAACAACCATTACGCGGGCTTAAGCAAGGCCATTTTCGCAGGCGACAACGGGGTCGCCACCATCGTAGGCAACTACTACGAAGGCTGCGCCAACTTCAAGGACAGCGGCTGCAACAGCAAGAAGATGAAGATTTCCGTAAACCCGGGCACTTCGCTCAGCAGCAAGGACACCGCCTGGGTCACCTACGACGAGGAAATAGCCAAGGGAAAATTTGACCCAAAGAAGTTCTACAGCTACACCGCCGACCCCGTCAGTGAAGTGAAAACGCTGGTTACCACATACGCGGGCATCGGCAAAATAGACATCAGCGAATACGAGAACGGGACGAAAATCGAGCCTACTTTAAGCAGTTCAAGTTCCGCGACCGAGCCGGAGTCAAGTTCCGCCGCCGAATCCGGTTCAAGCGCCACGGTCGAATCCAGTTCAAGCGCCGCCGAGGGCGATTCGCAAGGGGTCATTTCCAGCACCCTGGAATACAGCATCCCGTCCAACGCAGAAATCCAGATTTTCTCCATGACCGGGAAACTCCTCCGCAAAGGCACTTACGCCGAACGCGAGCAACTCAAGGCAAGCCTCCCCCACGGCAACTACCTAATGCGCATCAAGAGCAAAACCACCCGTTTCAACATCAGGTAACGCCACAAAGTCACTTTTTTATCGATCAAAATCGATTTTTCGCGAAATTGATGGACCAAATTCAATTTTTTGAGGATTTGGTCCATCAAAAACAGCGACTTTTGACACGGGGAACGAAAATTCCGCCAATTCAACATTACTTTGTTCTAAAAATTGTGGACCAAAAGAACAATTTCGCCGTTTTGGTCCATCATTTTTCGAAAAACAGGTAGTTGGCAAGCCCGCGAATTCAAAAATGGGGTCCGCGAATTCAACAGCTCTTTTAAGCGAGTTTGGGTTTTCCCGTCCAGCCGAGTTTTTCCTTGAGGGCCCCCACGAATCCGGTATGGCGCATGCGAATGAATGTGGTCACCGCTTCACTTTCGGTGAGAATCACATGATCGCCGGGATTCATCACGGTGGTGATGCGGCCATCGAACACGAGGTCTACGGGGCACTTGACCGCCGAGGCAATCTTGAGTTTCTTGGGCGAAAGCGAGAGGACGAGCGGTCGCATGGAAAGGCTGCTCGGGGCAACGGGAGTAAGCACCACCGCGGGGGTCGCCGGGTGGATAATGGGGCCGCCGGCCGCGAGGTTATAGGCGGTAGAGCCCGTCGGAGTCGACACGAGGAGGGAATCGGCCCAATATTCGGTGAGGGCGGTGCCGTTGTATTCCACATCCACGTTGACCATACGTTCGGGAGCGTGGGCACGCACGTGGACTTCGTTCAAAACGGTCTGCTTCGAAATGCATTTTTTGCCGCGATAGACGCAAGCGTCAATCATCATGCGCTCTCGAGTGGAAAAATCGCCAGCGGCGAGGTCGTCCAGAGTACGTTTGAGGTCTTCGACGCGGGTTTCGGCGAGGAAGCCGACTCGACCCGCATTCACGCCAAGAATGGGAATGCCGTAGCCCAGCGCCAGGTGCGCCGCGGTCAAAACGGTTCCGTCCCCGCCAATCGCAATCAGCAGGTCACACTTGCGGAGTCCCGATTCCTTTACTATGCGGATAGGCTTGTTCGCAAGTTCGCGCAGGCTTTCGAGCGCGCAAAATGTCACACTGCGGTGAGTCATTGCCCACACCGTAATTTGATTCAAGGCGCAAGCCAAATCTGCGCTTTTGTCCTTGAAACCCACAATGCCGATCGTCTTGAACATATTTTAGTGGTTAGTGGTTGGTGGTTAGTGGTTGGTGGTTAGTGGTTAGTGGTTAGTGAGAAGTTTGGCGGCTGCGCCGCACAGTAATGATGCGCCTACGCCGCCATTATTCCACTATTTACTAACCACTGCTTACTGTTTACTATATCTCTCGTCTAATTGATGGTTGGTGGGCGGCTGCGCCGCCATTATAAATCCTGTTTACTGCTTACTATCAAGTAGTTGGTTCACTTTTTTCTGTTTTTTCGGCAATCAAAACCTTTTTGAGTTTTTCCAAAACACCGGGGTACGTCGCTTCGACAAGGTCCACGTTCGCCACCGGTTCATCGTTTCCAAGCGTCATAGAGAGCACAGAGAGCGCAAGGCCAATTTCAGGCCACTTGCCGCCATCAAAATCGCTCCCGTTCACAATGGTTTCCATGCCACGAATCACGAGGCCATCGTCATAGACGCCCACTTCTACGCCGGTCTTACGCAGGTTCTCGGCAAGGAATTCGTTGACCGGACGCATATCCGCACGAACTTCGCGAGGCACGCGCAAAATCGTTTCGCCTTCGGCAAAGCAGGCAGCCACTGCCATGAGGGCGTATTCCTCAAAACCGGTCGCCATGGAATCTTCGCTAAAGCGACGCCCCTGCAGGCGTTTTCCAGCGGCCAGCGGGTAGATTTCCACATCGCCAAAAACGTCACCGAACTTTTCACGACGGGTGACGTTCTCAAGATTCACGCCCATGCGTTTGAGACAAGTGAGGGCGCCAGCGCGGGTGCTGTTCAAATCAACATTCAAAAGACGCACCATATTTTCTTTAGGTACGTTCGCAATCGCCATCAAAACGGCAAAAGCGGTCGCTTCGGTAGCATCGCCAGGCACGTAATAATCGCGAGCCGTAATCACACGCGTTTCGCTGAGTTCCGTGAACTGGGTGCGTTCAATCTTTTTGCCCTGCGCAATCATCAGGCGGCGTTCAAACTCGCTCAGCTGCTCCATGCCACGGCCTTCGTACTTCACGTTCGCGCCAAAGTACATCAAAAGTTTGGTCCACTGGTCATGAATCGTCGACTTTTCTTCGAAGCTCAAGTATTCGTTGCGAACAAGTGCGCGCAAAAGCATACGGTTGCGCATCACATAAGGGACGTTCCCGAGGGAATCCTTTTTGATGTTCGGCTCCGCCATGTCAAAGTGGAACACAAACTTTGCCGGTTCATCCGTTTCGGTTTTCACCTTGAAGTACTTCTGGAGCAATTCCTTGGCCGCGTTCACCTGCGCTACGCCAGCCTCGTCGGCCTCGGCGGCAAAAGTGTAAAATTGTTCGGAATCCTTGCTCGCAAGCGTCCAAATCAAAACGTTTTCGGCTTCGCCAAAATCAAACGGCAACATAGACGGGAGTGCATACTGGAAGCCCTTGCCATTCAGCACCAGCTGGTGGCCTTGTTGTTCGTACTCCAGCCCAAATTCCTTGAGGGCACTCGCAAAACGCGCGGAGCCACTAGCCCAGGCGAAATCCTCGAGCACGGTGCGGCCATTCACAAGGAGGCACATCACCAATGTCAGGTTCATCCGTTCACGGTCAGGGTTCAGCAAAAATTCCATTTAACGTTCCTTCACTTCGTATCCAAGGTACTTCAAAATCTTCACCGCGCGAGCGGCTTCGTCCTGCGTTTTGAAAGCTAGCAACAACGTACCCGCCACATTTTCGCGGACCTTCATGAGTTCGATATCGCGAACGTTCAGCCCTTCTTGGGCCAAAGGCTGCATCACGCTCAGGAGGGCGCCCGGCTTATCCTTGAGCATCACCGTAATTTCAAAGAAAGCAGAGGCGGCATTGCGGCCAGGCGCAAAGAGACTCGCGCGACCGTCGTTACCCGCCTTGAAAATGGCTGACAACGCATCGCTGTTGTCGAGGCAAGCGGACTTATCGCATTCGCTGTTCGAAACGGCGCCAGCAATGGCGGCGGCGCAATCAATAGCCTTCATGGCATCAATCGTCCGGCTAGCACCATCGCGCACTTCCGTTAACGCGCGCACCGTTTCATCGCGGTTCGTCACGGCAATATCGTGCCACATTCCCCAGCCACTTGCAGCAATGCGGGTCATGTCGCGGAACGCGCGCCCGGCGTAATGCTGGTAATTGTGTTTGAGCAAGCGTTCGGGCAAATTCCCGGCCAACGTGGAGCTCAGCATTTGCGGCATGTGGCTCACCCACGCCATGGTACGGTCGTGGTGCTCCGGCGGGAACACTACTGCATTCGCCCCCAGGAACTTGATGAGTTCAAGCAGCGGCGCGTACACAGATTCCCTGGTACCTTCGGGCGGGCATACAAACCAGTAGGCATTCTCGAAAATAGCGGGGTCGTTGTATTCGCAGGTGCGTTTTTCGGAACCCGCCATCGGGTGACTCCCCACGAAACAAAACGGCGGAGGCAGTTTCATGCCGGCCTTGCAGATTTCAACCTTCGTGGACCCGATGTCACTCACCAGGCACTGACCTTGCGCGGCACCCGAAGTCGCATCATTCACAGTATTCGAAGTTCCGGCATTCACGGCACCCGAGGCGCCAGCACCTGAAACACCCGCCCACGAGACTTTGCCCAAAGCATCAATGGTCTTTAAAATATGGAGAATCGGCGCACACAGCAAAATGAGGTCGCAATCCTTCGCCCATTCTTCCGTCTGGTCGTATTCAAAAAACTCGTCGGCCAAATCCAATTCGCGGGCGCGCTTGAGCGTCGCTGGGGAACTCACCGCACGAATGACCGTCGGCAACTTCGCCTGCTTCACAGCCGCGGCAATGGAACTCGCCAAAAGTCCAAAACCCACAAGAGCGATTCTTTTCACTTAATCCTCCACCTTGCGAGTTTCTTCCATAATGGTCTGGAAAATTCTTTTGAACGATTCAACGCTAAGCGGACCACCCGCCTTCACGGCCTTCGCGGCAATCGCCTCGAGCACGGCGTTTTCACGAGACGCATCGAACACAGGCAAACCCTTTGCTTTTTTGATTTTGCCAATTTCTGTTGCAAAACCAGCCCTCTTGTTCAAAAGGGCAATCAGTTCGTCGTTCAATTCGTCAATGCGTATGCGCCAATCGTTAATATCCATAATCTAAAAGATAGAAAAAAGCGGGCGCATTCACCACCCGCTATCGTGCCAAGACAAACGAAATGAGCGGTTTTGCCTTCCTCGACGTTATCGCCCAAATCGTTAATCATAGCATTGCATTAAAAAAGTTCATCAATTTTCAACGCAAACACCATTTTCGATATGGCCTCTTTTTCCACCATATTCTTCTGTTTCGCATTCCATTTCGTCATTTTCATTCCAATCACAATTCAGCCTTATTCCAAACTCAGTCAAACAAGGTTTTTCAACATGCATACAAAGTCCTTCCACACCGCAGGTTCCATCGTTCCATTCTCCGTTGCAGTCATAGTCGTTGACTTCAACGCCACAACGTTTTCTTCCATCATCAAAAGTAAGAACCCGGCAATTTGCCTTTTCCGAAAGGACCTCGCCCCTACCAACCCTTTGATCACCTAAACGCACCCCAAGAAGTTTTGTACTCACGACCTTACATGATACGTTGTATTCAATTTCAAGTGAATTTTTATCCGTTTTCATGCATAAACTCGAGCCTTCGACTTTACTACCCTTGACCCACTTGCCCTCGTCGCAAATGTAGGACGCTTCTATTTTTTTACCGCCAGCGACATCAACGCAGAAGTCATTCATGGCAGCTTCGCATTTCGGGAGTTTTTCGTATTCGGTAACCAACACGTTAATTGGCATCCATTCGCCTTCAAAACATGTGAAAAAGCCCTTTTCATCAAATACTTGAACAGCAATACCATCGAACTTGTCGCAACTCGGCAAGTCGGACTTTGAGTCAAACACCTTGACATCTTTCCAAATACTTGCGTTTTTCTTTACATCATTCGATGGAGCGGAGCTGCTGGAATCATCAGAACATGCAACAGCACCGAATAAGGCAACACAAAGTACGCTAGCCAATAGAAGTTTGGAGTAATTTTTCATAACGGAACCACCTTGTTAAAAAACACCGTTCAAACCTAATGTATGCAAAAAAGCAATTTTTGGATAAAAAAAATTACATTCAGGTTATTCTATATTAGATTAGCGATATGCGGCACTATTTTTCTCTTTTTTTTCTAATTCCTTTTGGGCTCTTCCTTTTTAGTGCCTGCAGCAATTCGTCGCCAGTTTCAACCGAAGATACCGAACAAGCGAACTTTTATTCCGTTCTCACCGTCTACTCGCCCAACGGGCTTGGTGACTTGAGTTACAACGACAATATCTACAAGGGATTCCGCGAAGCCTTGAAAGCTCACGAAAATCTCGCCGTCGAAGCGTACACTCCAATTGACGAAGACGATGCAGAAAAGGTCATTGAACTATGGTTTGCCGAAAAAGACAACCCGGCAGTCAACGACTTTGTCAAGAAGCGACTTCTCGTTTTGACCGATGCGTCGTTTGAAACGCTTCTAGAAAATCACAGCGACTGGAAAAATTCCGACGGGAACGAAATTCTGTGGCTCGATAGCCGCAATCTCGATTCTCTGGACGTGTACAGCAGATACATTCCTCTCTACGGCGCAAGCCATTTGGCAGGGCAAGTCATTCATGAGTTCGGCGTAAAAAAAGCAGCCTGCGTCCTCGCCAATCCTGAGCTTGAGCCGCTAGAACAATCGCTCGAAGGATTCAGGGACGGATTCAAAGAATCCGGCGGAACGTTTGACGCAAATGACGTTTATTACCTGGCGACAAGCGCAAGGGCGGGCTTCAATATGGCCGACAGCCTTTACCGTCTTTCGTACAAACTGGATTCCATAGGGTATCGTTTTGTATTCCCCGTGGCGGGCGGTTCCAGCGCCGGGATTCTGCGTTACACCCGTGAATTTGCCGACAGCAATACGTTCTACACCTGCGGCATGGATTCCGACCAACAGACATATTCAAAACGAGTCGCATTCTCCGTGATAAAGCGCATGGATACCGTAGTCAAGGATTTCGTGAATCAATGGATGGCGGATTCAACACCTGAATTGACGAAAACTTACGGGCTATTGGACGGCTACGCAGACATCGTCATCGCCGATGCGTTCAAGGATGCCGAAAGCAAATACGCAAAGCAGCGCGAAATCGCCGCAAAAGCAGAAGAAAACTACTTGAAGAAAACAGGACGGAGATGAAAATGAAAAAGATTTTATTTCTATCCTGTTTCCTACTTTTGGCGAGCCTTTTCTGCACGGCATGTTCCGAAAATTCGTCAACAAGCGAATCCAGCAGCGAAGCGTTTCCCTTGAAGAAAGTCAAAATCGCGATGATCCTCCCCCGCGACGAAATCAACGCCAAGCGGTACGATAGGCTCGTAAACTGGTTTGACGAAAATTTATCCAAGACGCGCCAAGTGATGCAAACTCTAACAGATTCCGCATTCACCTTTGAATACGAATGGTACGACGAAAATACGGTAAACATCGATAGCGTCTCGAGGGCGCTCGCCAAGCGGAAAGACATTTTCGCCATCGTCGGACCAAGGAAATCAAGCAATGTCGATATTGCGGCAAGTAACTGCGCCCGCACAGGCAAGACGCTCTTTGCGCCAACGGCGACTTCTGCAGAAATCATCCGCAAGTACGCCCACAAAAAATGGTTCTGGGCTCTTTCCGAAACGGACATCACCCAAAGCGAACTTCTCATTGCACAGGCGCAGGCGTATGGAGCAAAGAAAATTTCCCTGCTCTCTTCGGACGGAATCATCGGGAAAACGTTCGTAGACTGGTTCGCATTCCAGGCAAAAGAACTCGGTGTCGAAATCGGGAAAATCCACACCTACAACGGGGCAGAAAACCTGGAAACTACAGCAAAAGCAGCAATGGATGACGAGAGCGACATCGTCATCGTCGCCCCGGAAAAAAAGGAAGATGTCGAAGTCATTCTCCAGGCACGGCAAAAATCCCGGAACAAGCCCATTTTGCAGTTCTCCGATGTCGCTTTTGCTCCTGCCATACTCACCTATGAAGGCTCAGAAGGCATTGAGGGAACATCCATGTATGCCGACCCCGAATCCGGATTTGAAATTGCTTACGAAGTGCAGTTTGGCGAAGTTCCGGTCAACAGCGAAGCCCAGGTTTACGACGCCCTGTTGATTTTAGCCTTTGCCGAAACAGACATATTGAATGGAAACGCAAGCGATTTGGACGAAGCCATCACGCATGTGGTTGCCGATTCCGCAAAATCCGAATACATCGCCTGGGACTACGAGGGCATGAGCCGCACCATGGCGGGCATCGCTTCGAGCGACTATTACAACATCCGCGGTGCAAGCGGAAAACTGAACTTCGACAGCGAAAACGGTTCCGTCGTCACGCAATCCATTTACTGCCACTGGATGATTTACGAAGGCAAATTTCTGCCGCTGGAATATATTTCCGCAACCGGCTCCAACAGGACTTCGGCGACACTCGCCAGCTGGAACTGGAACACGACCAAGATGCAGAAGTTCAACGAAGGCGGGAAATTCACCTACCCCGAACACAAATCCAACTACGCACTTCTTGTCGCCGCTTCCAAAACCTGGGAGAATTACCGCCACCAAGCCGACATTCTGAACGTGTACCAAATCTTGAAATACCTCGGCTATGACGACGACCACATCGTTTTGATTATGGAAGACGACCTCGCCGAGAACCCACAAAATCCCCACATGGGCGAAGTCCGCCGACACGACGGGCAAAACCTGTACGTTGACGTGAACGTGGATTACAAGCTTAAGGATTTGGAAAGCGGAGACATCGTGAAAATTTTAATGGGGCAAAAAAGTACAAGGTTGAAGCACGTGATTGATGCCGACTCAAGCACCGATGTTCTTGTCTACTGGAGCGGACACGGCACCCCGAATTTCCTTGCATGGGGAGAGAAATCTGCTTTTACGTACAACCAAATGGAGACAGCCCTCAAGGAACTTCACGAAAGCGCCAAGTACCGCAAAATGCTCTGGCTTATTGAAGCCTGCTTCAGCGCAAGCGTCTGTGCTGCCGCCGAAGACAGCGAAATTCCAGGCGTCATGTGCATCACCGCCGCCAACGAGAACGAGACCTCCAAGGCCGATGTTTATAACAACGACTACGGCGTTTACATGACGAATCGCTTTACCGAAATTCTCACCGGGCTCCTCAGCGAAGTGGTCGCCAAGAAACAGGCAGGCGAAACACCGGACATGCAGTTCAGCGACATCTACTATCATCTTTTCAAATACTCGCTCGGTTCCCACGTCACTGTGGTCAATGCGAGTAATTTTGACAACCTCTACACCGCCGGCATACGCGAGTTCATCGTACCGATGAAGTAAATAGTGGTTAGTGATTGGTGGTTGGTTCGAAAAGAAACAAAACACTTAATACACTTTGTTTATTTTTACATTACATTTCATTGCGAACAACTCCCATCAAACCTATTTTTGTGTACAGACATGTTAGGAGTTAAAAATGAACTTTAAGGGTATTCTTTTAACAGGGATGGTGGCAGCAATGGCAATTACAGCAAGCGCCAAGGATTTTAGCGGTGCAGAACTCTACACCTTGCAAGAATACACATACGGCAAATATGAGGCACGCATGCAGATGGCGGCAGTTTCGGGCACGGTCAGTTCCATGTTCCTCTACCAGAACGGTTCCGAACAGGCGTCCGCAGAACGCTGGGTCGAAGTGGATATCGAAGTTCTCGGCAAGGATCCAAGCCAGTTCCAATCGAACATCATCACCGGCAAGGCCAATGCACAGGTGAAGAGCGAAAAGCTCCACACGATAAGCCCCGCCGCAACCCAGGCATTCCACACGTACGGCCTTGAATGGACACCGAATTATGTGCGCTGGACAGTTGACGGCAAGGAAGTCCGCAAGACCGAGGGCGGCCAGGTTTCCAACTTGATTGGAACCCAGGGTCTCCGCTTTAACCTCTGGTCTTCCGAAGATCCGGGTTGGGTGGGCAATTTTGACCCGAACCAGCTCCCGATTTTCCAGTTCATCAACTGGGTCAAGGTTTACAAGTACACCCCGGGTCAAGGCCCGGACGGCAGCGACTTTACGCTCGACTGGACCGACAACTTTGACACCTTTGACAAAAGCCGCTGGGGCAAGGGCGATTGGACCTTTGACGGCAACCGCGTGGACCTCACCGACAAGAACATTTATTCTAAGGACGGCATGCTGATTCTCGCCCTCACCCGCAAGGGCCAGGAAATGTTCAACGGCCAAGTCCCGAAAGACGACGAACCTTCCCCAGTTTCTTCTAGCAGCCAGCAGGTAAATCCCCAAAGTTCCAGTTCGCAGACAGCATTCCCGCAGAGTTCTAGCTCGCAGCAAGTACTTCCGCAGAGTTCCAGTTCGCAGCAGATTATTCCGTCGATGAGTTCTTCCTCCGAATCCACGTCCATCAAACAGACGCGCACACAGGTTCAAAGCAGGGAAATCCACGGCACTGTAAACGCCAAGGGCGCACATGTCAAAGACGCGAAGAATCGCTACCGCGTCAACTTTAAATATTAGCGTGTATTGGAAACTCCCCAAACAACAGAACTCACGTGACTTGTGCCACGTGGGTTTTGTTTTATATATTTAGGATATGCGCGAAGAACTTGCTCAAAAATTATTGGAATCCGACCACAAGGACGGCGACCGCCTTCCAAGTATCAGGGATTTAGCCAAAGCCTACGGCGTATCGCCAAATACGATTCAAGCCACCTTAAAGATTCTTGAAAGCGGCACCAAAATCCGTTGCATCCAAGGCAAGGGAAGTTTTTGGACAAGTAACGGATTATTGCCTATCATCGATCCCCCGCAGCCTCGCGAATCTGCGAGCGAAAAACTGAATCGACTTTTTAAAGAAGACTGGGAAAGAGGCATTTTAAAAACTGACGAAGCCCTCCCCCTAATGAAGGAACTCGCCCAACGCTACAACATTTCGCAAACACTTATCCGCAAGTTTTTAAGCACGCTTGTACGCCAAGGCATTTTGATTCGTTCGGGGCGCCAATTCTTTTTTACGCCCAAAAAGCAAGTAGCCGAGCAAACGCCACTCAGCGAGCTGCTGTTTGTCACGCGTTGCAATAGCTGGGGCGGATTCACCGCCGAAAGCGAACGAGAAATGGACTTTATCCGTATGGTCTATAAAAAAGCTGGCGCAAGTCACTACAAGCTCTCCCTACTCGGCATTAACGAGAAAAACGGCAAGCTCATTGACCGCAGTGGCAAGACCTGCAAACTAAGCGAATTCAAGAATGCCGTGGGCGCCATTCTCTCAACGATGCTCGTAAACGACCCTCAACATTTGCTCCAAATTTTTGCGGGCGTCAAATTTCCCGTGGCCGTATGGTGGGAGCACCCCGAGCAAAACTTGCCTCCACGCTTTTTTAACAAGCCAAACTGGGCCTTCTTTAATTCAACCTTCGGCTCGATTCCGGGGCAAGAAATGGGAAAGCAGTTGCAATTAAACGGCATTACGCAAATCGCATACTTTTCCCCCTATCACAACAGTTCCTGGTCCGTAGACCGTCTGATCGGCCTTAAAAATTCTGGGCTCAAAGTGAAAGAATACACGGACAGCGAATTCGCAAGCCCATGGGACTTTAAGCAAATCGCCCGCAAAAAAGTGGAAAAATTATCCGTTGAAGCTTACGCCCGAGAAATTCTCAAAAAGAAAATCATTCTCCTTACCAACAAAAACAAAGATTACGAGCAGCTTCCCATTGTTTGCGTCAACGACGAAGTTGCAAGTGTACTTTTGGAACTCGCCGACGAAAAGCGTCTAAACATTTCCAAGCAAATTTACGGGTTCGACAACTCCGCCGAAAGTTACCTGTTGCGCCTTCCCTCTTACGATTTCAACACGCAGGCACTTGTGGACCATATGTTCTTTAGCATAGAGAATACGGATACAGTCCTGCAAAAAAAGATGCAACAAATTTTAGGGCAAGTCGTTGAGAAATAATCGGTTTAAAACGATTGTTTTCAATTACTTCTTCACCAATCGCATGATTCCCTCACGGTTAAATTCCGGGGAATCCTTTGCAAACGGGCTCTTGGACTCGGCACGAAGCGTAAACATGCCGGCATCGCCGCCATCCACTTCTGTACCTGATTTCGATGAAACCCCATCAATAAAAAGCGTATCGGCAACAACCGCAAGAATATTGCGAAGTTCGTCAGCGTCGGCTCCCGTGCGGGCAATACACAAATCCGGGAGATTGAATGTCGCCAAACCAAGTGTATAAAGCACTTCGGGGCCTTCTACAAAATTAATCCACGGATCCATCGGGAATTCAGCATCATCAAGTTCTTCGCGGAATCCATTTGCGGTCCAAGCCGTACCAGACTGCTGCATATACACGCCCATAGCCCCCGCAGAAAGGAGCTTTAAAATGGCGCTATTGACCATACGCAGGTCTTCACCACTCTTTAACGTTCCAAGCAAAAATAAAAGCGACTTGTGAGCCTCTATTGCAGAAGCCTCTTCAGCAGAAATTGTCTGGTGTTCCTTGAAAATATCTGCGAGACCTACAGCGGCGGCATGGCGAACCACATTGAACTGAACGCTGCAACCAGGCACCATCAACGTTTTGGCATCTGCAGCAACTTGCACAGTTTCGGTAATGGTAAATGGATCCGTTACGGCAACGGGTATCGGGAACGCCAACACAAATTGATTCATTTTAAATTCCTTAATTTCGCCTTACAAGAGGCAAATACATTAACGACCGTGTTTTGCAGCAAGTTTTGCGGAGGAGGCGGAGGCAAAGCGACCTTAGCCTTAAAAGCATCCATCATCGTCTCGGCCGTCAAATTTTGCGCCGGAATATGAGCCGCATAACCTGCAGCCTCTAAATTTTGAGCAAGCATAATTTGTTCGTACTGCCCTGGAGTTGGAACGCAAATACATTTTGCATCTAGCACAGCCATGTCCATAATAGTGCTGTAGCCGCCTCGGCTCACCACCCACTTGGCATGCCTTACGGCATCAGCAAATTCTTCCATGGGCAAGTGACTATAAAATTCAATATTTCCTTCGGTCCATGAACGGCGTGTCGCCGAAGGCTGTCCAAGAATCATCACATGATGCCCGGGGACATCCGAAAGCGATTCACGCAGCTGGTCTTCGAATTCTGTACGGGCAGGTTCCACACCCGAAACGACCGCCACCACACCAATGTTTTTATTTTTCGAAAGACGATCGCTAATTCTCTGCGCCACAGGATTGTACGTAGAAAAACGGGACAAAGCCCCCACATAATGCATATTAGCAGGAGTTTCTTCTAAATGAGAAAGTGGCCCCGCGTACCCAGGAGACTCTTGCAAATCGGGGACCCACACCTCATCGAACTTCTTCATGAGTTTGGCGTGCCACTTGATACCCACATTTTCAAATTTTGAAAGAGCCCTCGGGAACGCAATACGACGCTGGTGCGTCATATATATGCAATACGCTTTTTTAGAATAAAAGGCAAAACGGTTATCCGAGAACAAAACATCATAGCCATGGCGTTCCACCATTTCTTCGGCGTAGCGATGTTCAAAACGCATCACCTTATTCAAATGGCCGCTGTTTTTTAAAAGCCAAAGCGCCATATTGAACCCATGTTTAGGGTACACGATGTTGTAGCTCGGCGCTATACGTTGACGCACATCCGGAAAAATTTCACGGAAAAAATTCGCATTCGCCTTAACCACCGCAAGTTCAACCTCAGCACCTTGACGAAGAAACTCTCTGATTACGGGCACGCATCGAGCCGCATGCCCCAAGCCCCAATCAAGAGGAGCTATCAGAACCTTCATTTAGCCTCCAGCCAAGCATTCGCCCAGTCACCATGGTCGCAGTCCTTATTTTCGCCTTCTTCCACGGCCAAATCTAAATGACGAACGCCACTCACATCAATATTCAAAATTTGCTTTTCTGTAGAATAAAGTTTTTTAGAGCGGAACAGTTCTCGACCATCGCCCTTGACCACAAAATAGGCACCATCACCGCAGGCGCTCTCATCATCAAGGCCAACCACGGCATGGAATTCATCAAAGGCTCTGGGTAACGTATACTGCAAAGACGAAGTTGCGTGCGAGCCAATGCCATAACGGAACGGTTCCCTATCCAAGGTAATTTTATGATGGTCCACCGTTTCGTTAATTTGCGGAGAACCCCACGCTTGGCTAAAGCGTTCCATTTTCATATTCGAAAGTAGAGCAACCTTTTCGCCTTCAATAAAGAAATCCCTATACATGGTAAGCGTATCGCCATCGGGCATAGAGCAAAGAAATACAGAACGGTTCATACCATAGCGAATCTTCGCCGAGTCCAAATGGAGCGTATCCGTTTCGGCAGATACAAGCAATTCCGTTTGCGGTTCGCCGTTCAATGTGTATTCACAGGCAATTGATTCAGGGAAATGCTTGTTCAAAACAAACTGTCCATCGGCCTGGTCACTCAACAAGAAATTTTGTTCATAACGGGAAACTCCCTTCTTGGAATTGATCTTATAAATCACCAGAGGGTAACCAAACAATTTTGGTTCAACTAGCACGCGTTCATTCTTGTAACCATCCAAAATCTGATCAATTTGATCCGTCGTTTTAAAGCCAACCACACGGCTATCGCGATTCACCTTACCATAGCCATCTTGGCCGCGAACCAGGTAAATATTGCCATTCGTCTTTTGCATCCATTCAGCAAAAGTTTCGGTACTCCAGCCCTCAAAAGTACGTTCGCTAAAGGAACTATGCCCAGAAGCGAGCATTTGCCAAGGTCTAGAATAGATAAACACTGAGTTTTTGGGGTAACTCGCAAGTTCAGTATTCAAAAAATCTTCTTCGCCAAGAAGTTTATTCTTGTAGTAGAGCATGTTGTTCTTGTAGCTTGGCGCATGTACAAGCATAAGTCCAAGCGAGAGCAAACAAGCAACAATCATCACAATCTTGGCAGCGGCATCAGGCTTCATGTTGGTCGCAAACTGCAAAGCATCATACAAGCCAAGGGCCATCAACAGCGCAAACAACGGGAGTGCCACCAACACATAACGCTGGTTAATATCAATCGTAAATGTTCCCGACACGTTCAGGAGAATCACAAAAATCTGGAGACAGAAAAAAACGCCAAGCACAAAACCGCGAATGTACTTGCGCGAATAGAACATGCGGAACAAAAGCCACGCCGTCGACGCAAGGAGGATTACCGTAAACGTCGTGTAGAACGGGTTATTCATGATGCCGCCAAACGACGTATCAGGCTCAAGGTTCATCATGACTTCGATATTCGTTTTAAGGTTGAACCAGAGGTTCTCAAACGAATGGGCCGCATGGTCACCGCCCTGGAAGTCGTAACCGCGGTAGGCAGCCATGGTATTGACACTCGGCCAACTCACTGCAATTACCGAGAGCACAAACGCCGGCAAACGATACGGTTTTTCGAGGAAGTAGCGATAATAGTAAAGAGCAAACGGAACAAAAGCAAACACAGTCTCCTGGCGGGTCTGCGCAAAGAATCCCAACAGAGGAACCGTAAGCAAAAAGTGCTTCCAAGTAACTTTATTCGTTGGTACAAACGCATACCAAGCCATGAGGGCTGTAAGCAGGAATATATACAACACCTCGGTCGAAGCAGACCTCGCCTGCAGCAAGTAAATGGGCATACCTCCCAAAAACGCCACCGCCGCAAGTGCCAGTTTTTCACTTCTAAACCATCGACTTAGCGCAAAGAAGAACGCAATAAGGCTCAAAATGTAGAACGGGTAGTTCACCAGCAAAGCGGAATCGCGATTGGGTTCCATAAAGTTGAACACTAGCGAGTACACAAAGCCAAGAGCCTTGCCCTTAAAGTTGTTCACCTCGGTTTTGCAATCCAGCACACCATCGGTCCACACACCTTCGTTGCAAATTCCTCCCGAATGCTGGAAGTACATTTGCAAGCCCATCGATTCCCAGCTCGTTTCGTCACTCAACACGCGGTGCGTATTGCCAATGTTCCCGAACATGAACACCGAGAAAATGATGAGCAAAATGGCGAGTCCACAAATACCTCGACCACCTGGTCTATATTCACGGAAATGCTTTGCCACGTACGGAACGTTTACCACAACGCCAACAACAAGCAAAACAAACGTCAAGAGAATGGCGATATAGCCCCATTCAATATCCCAGCGACGTGCGTACGAAACAGTCAGGTTATTAAAAATAAGGAACGCGGCAACCAAAACCACCAAAGTGACAGCCGCCATCACCGCCTGGGGTTTACCCAAGTGCAGCGAAGCTAGCCATTCCTTTGCAGATTGTTTTAACGATTTCTTTTCAACTTTACTAGACGGCTTTACGGCCAAATTCTTCTGTTTCGAGTTCTTCATAGCAATGGAAAAATAGCATTTTTAAATTCCGCACATTTAGCTAGTTGGCACATAAACCCAGCCGTTCCATAGCAATTTTCTTACCCATTTGCACATCAGCCTTCCCTGAACCGAGTCTCGGCAATTCATCAACCTTCACCACGGCTCCAGGAACCATAATGGGAGGTAACCCGAGTTGACGAAGCAGCCCCTTCATTTCTTCTTCTGAAGGTGCCCCGGCATAAACGAGCACTATTTTTTCGCCTTTTGCACCATCGGGGACGGCAACTGCAAAATGATCAATAGTATCAAACAACGGAGACTCCGAGATTTTGAAATCCACCGCCCCGAGACTCACCATTTCGCCCCCAAGTTTTGCGAATCGACTGTAACGGTCCACAATAGTAATAAAGCCATCTTCGTCAATATGACCCTTGTCCCCCGTCTTGTACCAACGCTTGCCATTTATAACAGCAATCGCCTTCTCTGTACGTTCGGGGTCATTCAGGTACCCGCGCATAATCTGAGCTCCACCTACAAGCAAAAGGCCATCTTCGCCCAAGGGGAGTTCTTCCATAGTATCAGGATCAACCACACGGAATTGGCTCCCGGGCATCGGCACCCCCACGGTCCCCGGCTTATTCCCAACGATTACCGTCTTATAATCATTGAGCATCACATCACGGGTATTCACCGACGCCACGGGAGTCGTCTCCGTACAACCGAAGCCTTCAAATATTTCGAGTTTGAATTTTGAACGGTACAAATTGCGAACGTCTTCGCGAATCTTTTCGGCACCCGCAAAAACAATGCGCACATGTTCAAACATAAGCGGGTGAATGTAACGGCTAGTTCCCCACATACGCAAGAACGTTCCTGTAGCAAGCAAAATCGTCACCTTGAATTCCGCACAAACACGTCCAATGAGGCGAATATCCGTCGGGTCTGGGCACGTAGCCACAGGGATTCCTTCGACCATGCAAAGCATTGTGGTAATGCTAAATCCAAACGCATGGAACAGCGGCAAAAGCCCAAGGAATACATCTTCGGGGCCAATGTTCAAAACACTTGCGCACTGCTTAATGTTCCCCATCAAATTGAAATGCGTAAGCTCCACTCCCTTCGGGCGCCCCTCAGAACCAGAGCTAAAAATAATCGTCGCAACGTCGTCAAGATTCACCTTCTTAAAGAAACGGAGTTCCAAATACCAAGCGGGCAAAAGCAATACGCGTGCAAAGTTCAGCACCAATGTCGGTTTTCGCAAACTGCGGTTTAAGTCTTCAAGATAATAAATCGTATAATGATCTAAAAGTTTATCAAGGTCCATCCCCTTTTGCTTTAATTTATCTACAAAAGCGTGAGCCGTGATAATCGTTTTAACGCCCGCCACCTGGCAGCAGTAATTCATATTTTCGGGGGTACTGGAGTAATTCAAATTGCAAACCGTTTTACCGCGAATGAGTAGAGCGAGGTTCGCCATAATTCCCGGGCCAGAAGGCGGAATCAAAACTCCAATACTTTTTTCGTCTCCAACAAGTTTTTCAAAAATTCGGCTAAACGCAAGGGACGCCGTCGCAAGAGAATAACCCGAAAAATGCTTTCCATCGGGGCTAAAGACCATCGGCGCGAACCTTTTGCGCTTCATGGTGCGAATCCAACTCGCCGCCACAGGACGAAGCCCGCGAAGGTACGCTTCCCATGCGGTAATCGAAAGTTCCTGAATAGCGCGCATCACTTTCACATTATCCGTATCGACCGGCAACGGTTCGCCAAAAGCTACGGAAACCACACGTCCATCACTATGAACCACATTGCGATAACCGGCTCCAGCCATGGAATACGTACTACCCCACAAGCCTTGCGTATAAATCGGGACCAATTTTAATTTTGGAACATTCTTAATCGCAGCACTATAATCCAAGCGGAATTTATTCACGTTTCCTGTGCGCGTAAGGCTATTCTCCGGGAATATAACCACAGCTTCGCCATGCAAAAGCGCATCGTGAGCAGCGGACATCGCAATTTCGGGGTGCATCAAATCCAAGTTGATTACATTCATTTGCGTAAGTATCAAGCGAATGTACCATTTTTCGTAAGAGCGCCTGCTTAACACAAAACGAAGCGGACGCGGGCTCGCCATTTGAATAAGCGCCCAATCGATATACGAAATATGATTTCCGACCAAAAGCACGGGGCCTTCCCAAGGCAGATTCTTGAGCCCATTCACAAGGAACTTGTAATGCAACGAAAGTGTTGCACGCAAAAGCTGGCGCAGCAGGGACTGGGGCATAACCCACAAAGACCACACAGTCCCCGCCACGCAAAATATTCCAAGCACAAAGAACAAATCCATGCGCAAAACGCCAAGAAAGCGCATCGCCGCCACAGCCAAAGCATCAAACACAATCACACAAAGATTTTGTGCGGAATTCGAGAGTGCCAAAACGTGCCCTGCGGAACGTGGCTTGGTATGGTACAAAAGCATGGCAAACATCGGGAGGGCATAAATCCCGCCACAAAAACCAAGAGCCGCAAAAGCAATTGCGTTATAAGGTCTAGGCACAAACGGAATCAAAAAGATAAGCGCCGCCGCTCCCGCCGTACCCATTGGAACAAGTCCCATTTCAATAAAATTCCTGGACATCCTCATGGCAAATACAAAACCCGCCAAAAGCCCAAACGCCGTACCCAAAATAGCGTAATTAACCAAAGCATCCCTATGGAATAAGCTACCCGAGCCAAACTGATCCTGAATGACAAACACCATCAAAAAAATCATCATCCAGAACATGCTGAGTCCAATGATGGACTGGCGAAGGGCGCGATTATTCCAAGCCTTTGAAATTTTGCGGCGAGCAAACTTCAAATTCAAATAACGGTCCCACGGGAACTCCAAATCCAAATCATAAGCGCCAATAGCGGGCAAACACACTGCAAACACAAGGCCAAACAACTGCAGGCCTCCAAGCGCTACAAGCATCGGCGTAGTCACGTCGCCAAGGCTCGCAAAGGCAATCCCCGCCCCCGCAAGCACAATCGCGGCAAACAGCACAATCATCAAAATGCCAGAGCCATCGGCCAAATAGCGAACGCCCATGAGTTCCTTCATGTAGCCATTACGAGCCGGCCCCTGAACCGCCTGCAACGCAAAAAAGCAAAATACCGAAGTAAACAAAAGCGGCATGTTTCCCGTATAGGCGCCATAGCCAAACAGAGCAAGCACCGGGAGCGTAAGCACGTTCGTCCACAAGAGCACGCGCTCCTTGGGGAACTTATCCGAAAAGAAACCCGCCGGTGTCGTGAGCAAAATGCACGGCAAAAGGAACAGCAAATGCAGCAAAAAGAACCGCGGGGATTCCGTCGCCGAAAAACCCATACGCGACAGCAAGAGTTCCGTGAACCCAAGCACAATGGTCGAAGTCGCCACCTGCGTGAAGGCGAGCCCGTAAAAAGAAAAAAAGCCCTTGATTTTGTTCATTTTCATCCTTACTAAAAAAGCTAAGCTTAAATTAGAACAACGAAATTTCGCAAAAAAGGGCGCTTTTAACGAAAATGCAAATATGTAAGCTTATTTTATAAAATCCGTACGCATTTTATAAGCAGAACAAGTTAACCTGTAAGTTTAGACAAAGAATCCAGCTCCTTGAACTGTTTCACGATTTTTTTAGATACATGCTGCCAACGAGAGAGTAGGCGAAACCTAAACGGCAAAGCGCCTTCGTAGCAGCAACAAAAAAGACGACATAATAAAAACCCCAGCACCAACAGGCACTGGGGTCTTTAACATCAAAAAACTAGATATTACTTGTTCTCGAAATAGTAAGTCTGGAGGGTCTTGCCATCCTGGGAGAACTGAATAATCTGCTTGCCCTTGAGGAGGTCGCCAGTAATCTTGAAGAGGTTTTCGGCGATGTAGGTCACGGTCAGGTCCTTGCCGCCATTCTTGTCAGCAAAGAGACCCTTTTCGTCAGCGTCAAAGCCCTTGCAGTCCTTGTGATCAGCAACCTTGCCTTCCACAGCCGGGAAAGTCTTGGCAACGAGCGGAGTCGTCACGGAAGCCGCATTGCGGTAGAACACTTCGAACTTGCCTTCCATCACGCGCGGTGCCGGAAGCGGAGTCATCTTGGCAGCCGGAGCAGCGGCAGCCTTCTTGCCCTTCTTACCCTTCTTCTTGTCCTTCTTGTTCACGTTCGGAACCTTGGTAGACGGATCCTGCTGCGGGAAAGCCAAACGGTAACCAGCAATGGACTGGTCGCACTGGGTGGACCAAATCACCCATTCGTTAGAAATCTTCTTCGGGCCCTGATCGCCAGCGGGAACATACATACCCGGGTCAATCTGGTCGCTATAGATGTAAAGCTTGAGCTTTGCATCCGGATTCTCTTCGGTCGTCGTCACTTCATTGCGGCTCTTGATGTACTTGGAACGGCCAGCAATAACTTTGTAGTTTCCAACGGGAACCTTTTCAAACTTGAACTGTCCCTTGCGGAGTTCCTGTTTAAACTTGTACTTTTCCTTGAGAGTAGAGTAGATCGTAGAGTCGATCCAAATGGTCGGCATTTCGAGAGCCTTACCCGTGAAAGCGTCGCAAACTTCGCCTTCGATTGTACCAGTCTTTTCGCAGCCAGTCATAGCGAGGGCAATGAGGCCTGCAGCACACATAATCAGATATTTCTTCATTTGTTATCCTCGTTGTTAAAAAGAACAAAAGCCCTCCCCTTTAAGGGAGGGCAAAAACCAAAGCAATTAAGCTTCTTCTTCAGCCTTAGCCGGCACAGCCTTGCGAGTCTTGCGCTTGGCACCAGTGATGTTGCCAGCGAAGCGCTTGTTGAAGCGGTCGATACGGCCAGCCGTATCCACGCGATGCTGCTTACCCGTCCAGAACGGATGAGTATCAGCGGTGATTTCCAAGGAAATCACGCTATATTCAACACCATCGATAGTCTTCTTTTCGGCGGAAGACTTCGTGGAGCGGGTGATGTATTCTTTACCCGTATTCGCATCGACGAACACGACCGGTTGATAATTAGGGTGGATACCTTCTTTCATTTTTTAACTTCCTATTGAAGTGAGTTTGAAAGTCCCAAATTTAGCCTAATTTTGCGAATTTGGCAAGCGAGACCTCGTTTTTTAGTATTTTTTATAGCATGAATCGTGCGTTTTTTGTGTTCAACACTCTTATTTTGGCTGGATTAGCCATAAGCCTCACCGCCTGCAAAGGCGAACCGCCACGCGCCACCATTATCGAAGTCGACAAAAAAAATCCCCTCTTTGAATGGCCCGACAGCAACTACGTAGCCTCGCTAGACTCAATCCTCGCCCTGGAACCTCTCAAAAAAGACGCCAAAGAAAAACCAAGTATCGCGATGAACGCCCACAAGGCGCCCACTTTCATGTTGCCAAGTTCCGTAACCGGCAAAAAAGATACGCCAAAATCGACAAAGTCGAATATGAAGAGCAATGGGGACAAGGCATCCGGCTCGGCAGCATCCGCAAACAGGAGCGCCGAAGACTTCATGGACAAGTTCAGCAAGGCGCTCTCCGCCCTGCAGTCCGACCCGTCGAACGCAAGCCTTTACAAGGTGGTCGAAGCCCGCGATGGCGAGGACCTGTTCAAACTCCTTCGCCGAACCTACGGTGCAGGTTCGCAGAATCTTCCACGCTTTTACGTGCTCTCGACACTTCAATCCGTAAACGCGGGCGTCATGCTCGAGCACCTGAACGCAGGCGACAAAGTCCGCGTTCCAAGAATATAGCGAGCAACGTGCCTTTGAAGTCTGATTTCACTGCGTGGGGGCACTGAGATCGCCGCTTGAGGACTCTGCGCTCGTAGCGTGAGCGGGGCTCTGGAGTCGCAACGTAGGGGCGCAGAAGTCGCCGTGCGGGCGAATCACTAAAATCGTGGCATTGAGGGTGGCGGCAAAAAAAAAACGGTCGCAAGCAACGCCCACGACCGCAATCAAACAACAATCGACAGACTACCTTCTACAGCACGCCCTTACTGCTCGGCACGCCTTTCACATTGCGGCTCGGAGCAACAGCCATTGCCACAGAACGAGCAAAAGCCTTGAAGATGCTTTCGAGGCAGTGGTGGTTGTCGTTACCGTAGAACAGTTCCACATGCAAATTCATGCGGGCGTTTTCGCAGAGGCTCTTAAAGAAGTGTTCGAACATGCTCGTTTCGATACCGCCAGCCATGGCCGCCGGGAGCTTCACGTTCCACACAAAACCAATGCGATTGCTAAAGTCAATGCACACGCGGCTAAGAGCTTCGTCCATAGGAACAAAGTAAAACCCGTAGCGTTCAATGCCCTTCTTGTCGCCAAGGCACTCGACCATCGCCTGTCCAAGCACAATTGCAATATCTTCCATGCTGTGGTGCATGTCAACGGCGGTATCGCCCTTGCAGGTCAAATCCAGATGGAAACCTCCATGCACCTGGAACAAGTCCAACATGTGGTCCAAAAAGGCGTTACCGGAACTGACCTTACCGCGGCTGGCTTCGTCCAGATTCAAAAAGAGTTCAATATCGGTTTCACCCGTTTTTCTGGTAATCTTAGAAGAACGCATGTGTCAGCCCTCTCTTAAAAAATCTTGCCATCGTACACGCGGAAGCGAGTGACACGGCCAAACTTCATTTCGGGAAGTGGAGTTTCCACGCCATTCAGCAAGAGCTTCGAAATGGCTCGCGGTTCACCGATGACTACATACAAAGTATCGCTAGCATTGTACACCATCTTGGTACCGGCATTTGCAATATTCGCTTCTCTCAAGAAGGAATCATCTTCTTCATGGCGCTTGAGACCAACCCAAGTACGCATTTCGCCGGAGCCAATCAATTCGAACTTGGTCTTGCCATGGTTCGAGACAGGCTTCACCACGGCACTATCCTTCTTGGTAGAAGTCGAAGAAATAAAAATCGTTGCCGATTCAGGAACATCCGCCTTCTTCACGGCTTCGTCCACCTGAGCCTGCGTTACAGTACTGTCAGGCTTAGCACGCTTTGCAGCCGCGGAATCCGCTTGCGTAGAATCCACCGGAACAGCCTCAGCACCTTCAGGCATTTCCGTGGAATCCTGAGTCACAGGTTCTTCCACCGCAGCAGGCTTCGGCTGATCTACAATAGCTTCGGCCTTCCCCATTTCCTTTAAAAAGTGAGAGCCGACTACGAATGCCAGTCCAAGCACAATAATCACTATAGGAACGGCCATGCTCCTGGGCTTAGCCTCTTCTTCGTTGAGCGGTTTGACCTTGGTAGGCTTAGCTGGAGAATCAGCCAAAAGGCTTGCATACTTGGAACCACATTCCGCGCTATACCAATCCAGCACATGTTTTGCATCCAAGTTAAGCTTGCCACAAATCGAATTCAAATAACTGCGAAGGTAAGCTTCCACCGGGAAGGCTTTCCAATCGCCACATTCAATAAGATTAATGTTTGCGAGTGTGAGTTTCGTCACACGGGCGAGATCCTCGACGGTCATACCACGCGCTTCGCGGGCACGAGCCAAATAAGAACCTAAACGTTCATCGGGTCTTTTATCTTCAATAGGAGTCGCAACAGTCATATTAGCCCTTTAAACACAAATCCAGCATATCCAACGTGCGCGCCACCGGGAGACCCACAACGTTGTAGTAACACCCGTTAATTCGGCTAATGAGCCTAGCACCCATCGTTTGAATACCGTAAGCTCCAGCTTTATCCATCGGGTCCTTAGAATCTACATAATCTTTGAGCTCTTGTAAGGAGTTGTTTCTAAAAAACACCTCTGTTTCTTCTTGTTGAGCATCAACGACTTGCCCATTTTTGGCGATTGCCACTCCAGTGATAACTTTATGCCCTTTTCCGTTCAACTTCAGGAGCATTTCCAAGGCTTTTTCGGGAGTCTTGGGCTTACCAAGAGGCTCCCCATCCAAAAAGACCAAAGTGTCAAACCCAAGCACAAGTGCACCGGGTTCCTTTTTTGAAACCGCAAGAGCCTTTGCGGCAGCATTTTCTTTGGGGAAGTCAAGCGGATTTTTCGACGTCGGTTTTTCGTCATCACCACTGACGACTATACGAAATTTAATGCCAATTTGTGACAGTATTTCTCTACGTCTTGGAGATCCGCTAGCCAATATAATTTCGGGAATCATCTTTTACTTTGTCTCTGTGCTACCGGCATTCAGCTTGATATCGGGCAAGTCACGCACGTAAATTGCGAAGCTCCACCCCGCCGCAGGGCCCGTCGGAGTCCAGGTAAAATCAAGTTGCCAGCAATGCAACGTTCTGTTAAAAGTGAAGTTATGCGTAACAAAACGACCTTCGTTATAGTCGTAACGCGTGCTATAGCTCATTTCCCAGTTTACGGTCGGCTGGAACGTCGCCGTAATTCCAGTTGAATGAGAAATGTTGTCTTGGAACAAGTCCTTCGCCACACGTGTACTAGAGAACGTATAGCGGTAATCCAAGCCAAAACTCCACTTGAGCATCTCGTACTTGCCCAGCTGCGAAGGCAGGCCTGCATTGAAGTTTCCGCTCCAACGGAAGCTTCTCGAGAGTTCGTAGCCATAATACGTTAGCTCTGGAATCTGCACCTTGTGCGGTTCATCCGTAAACTTGTGGTAAAAACTGTGACGCGTGTTGATTGTAAACATGTAGTCGGGCAAGATTTGCAAACCAAAGCTCGACGAGATATCGGACCACTGCAGGGAATCTGCAGCAAAGTTGTACGAAACGTTATGGCGAGTCGTCAAAAGACGACGGTTACCATACTGGTCCTCCACAGCCTTGGCCGTATCGCCCTTGGTAGTATCGGGCTTGTACCCCTTCACCTTGAGGTACTTTATATCAAAGTCGTTATTCAAGCCAAAGCCAACCGTTTTTTGCTTAATCTGGTAAGGCGTCTGGCCAAGCAACGGGTGCGGAGCGAATTTTTTCACCGTATCAATTTCTGGCGCATACGTATAAGAAACGCTCGGAGAAAGCACATGGCGAACACCCGTAAACCGACCGATTTCAGGAACCCAAATGCCATAGAGTTTCGTATCGGCGGTAATGCTGTAATTGTGGTTATAGGCAAACTGGCCGTATTCGTCGTGTTCCGGATCCAAGCTCATATAGCGCTTACGGTACTTGAGAGAATCTTCTGGATTAATCCAGCCCGTCCCCGTCCAATAGCCCGTAAACGACGCACGCGGAGTCAAATTAATCACATCAAAGAGTGATCCCGAATAATCGAGAGTGTACGTACCCGTATAGCCAACATACTCCGCCGTGGTATCCGCATCTTTAATGGTATCTAGTGCACGACGGGTGAAATAGTTAAAACGGTTCGTAAAGCTGTAGTTGAACTTTTCCAAGTATGTTTCAATGGAATTGTCGTCGGCGGCGGTGGCATCTTCGTCCAAGTCAAACGAGAACAACTGGCCGCTCTGCCTATACTGAACATCGGGAATTTGACGTTCCATAAGATCCGTCACCAAGTTGTGCTGCTGACTCGCCTTTACCGTCAAATTCTTATTGGAGCCAAACCTACCCGAGTAAGTCAACTGAGCGTTAGCCTGCTGGTTCAAAATGGTTTCGGCTTCAAGTGCATTGTCCTTACGCACGCTCTGGCTACTCACAAACGAACCCGAGCCGCTCAACGTATGCTTGCCATCGGGAGTCAAGTTCTGGTTATGAGCAAAACTAATGTCGTAACCGCTGTTGCCAAAATCAAATTCTTCAAGGTAGCTCGTGTAGCGGATGTTACCATCGAGCACGTAACGTTTTTTATAGCGGACTTCGCCCGTTAACGTGGAACGCTCAAAACGAGCCTCCTCACCTTCAATAATGTCGCCTTTGAGGGTCGCATCCCAATAATCATTGGGAGCGTAGTAAAAGCCCAAGTTGCTAATGTAGTAGCCCTGCACCTGGTCACCACCGAACTTAGGCGTCAAAAGGCCAGACTTACGTCCACTCTTGAGTGGAGCCACAATCATGGGGAGAACCGCCACCGGCACATCGGCAATGTTCAAGACCACCGGTCGAGCGGTAATGGTCTCCTTAGGCTTGACCACCATGCGACGACCATAAAAATAGAAGTGTTGGTGAGTAGAATCATTACAAGTACTAAAGTCACCACGAGCAATTTGCAAGCGAGTGTCGGGCAAGCGGCGCACTTCCATACCGTTCAGCTGCTGGTTGTCCTGGTAAGTGGTTGCGTAATAAATCTCGCCTATTCGGTTTTTCATGTTGTACTTGAGGCGCATTCCCGACAACGAAGGATTCTTTGATTCACGCATAACGGGGTCACCGCTCGCCATCAAGACCTGATCCTCCTGATCAAAAAGAATCGTATCGGCATCAAGGGTCGCCGTTCTATACTTCAACTGCGCATTTTTATTCAAGTTGAAAGTCGACGTTTCCACATCGTACACCAAATCAACAGCACGATATTCCACGGTATCAGTACCCGTAGTGTCGCTCAACCAGTCGACCTCGGTCGTGTCTTCCTCTTCTTGAACCCTTTCTTCGAGTTCAAAGCGAGTCATCTCCTCACCATGCGCGGCGGGAGCTGCGAAGACCGCTATGAAAAATACCAAAACGGCCCACAGAAAGCTATGGGTTCTCATTAAAATCACGTTGGCGCATAATTTAGCAAAACAAGCAACTAAAAAAAACAATATCAGATTAAAATACAGTGGTTTAGATTAGACGAAAGAGTTCATTTTTGAAGAATAATGCAATGGACTGCCACGGCCTTCGGCCTCGCAGTGACAGAGGGCAAAATCCGCGTCACCCGCTCCTCAAGTGACAATGCGGAAAAGGACGGCCACTCAACGGCAAAAAAAAACGCCCCGTATCAACGGGGCGAACAGCTTTATTGAAAATCTGTTTTATTACTTCAGCACGGCGAACTGGCCACTCACAGAACCATTGTGGTCAATGCTCACCATATAACGACCGCTCGGTACGTTAGAGGCATCCCAGCCAAGTGTGTTGATACCGGCAGAGGCATTGTCGTTACGGAGAGTAGCAATCTTTTCGCCATCGGCATTCATGATGGTCACCACAGAAACGCCCGGAGTCTTCACGCTGTAGCTCACAGCCTTGCGGGTAAGGCCGCGGAGAGCGATGCTGTTAGAGCGAGCCACGCTGTTCTTCTGCACGCTCGGTCCAAACTGTTCTGCCTTCTCGACGTAAATGCCGTTGAAGTTCGCGTTATCCACACGAGCATCTTCCTTCACGAGGTTGCCGCGATTGAGAACGGCCACCAACTGCTTGTCGTTCACGCTTGCGCTTGCAAACGTTTCAAGTTCCTGAGCATTCACTTCGGCCTTTTCACCATACCATGCAGACACGGCCTTGTTGTCCAAATCCTTCACGGTAATCTGGGCACGGCGGATAACGGCGGTATAAGATTCGCCTTCACTCGTATAGGTGATTTCGAGCGGCTTATTGACCTGACCGCGGAGCAAATCCTTAGATTGATCGATTGTCTTACCTGCAAGAGAAACACCATCGACTGCGGTAATCACATCGCCAGCCTGGAGCTTGGTCTCGGCAGCCGGAGTTCCCGGAATGACTTCGGCTACATGCACGCCATCCCTAACCTGGTAAATGGTAACACCCACGCCACCGAAAGATTCATCGGCCATAAGAGGAACTGCCATCATGGCGGCAGTCAAAGAAGCCAAAACAAAACGATTCATGAAATTCTCCTTGAGAAACTGTTCTAATGTTCAATATATATAAATTTATCGCACAGGGCAGTTTTAATCTTCAAAAAAGGCCTTTTAGGCGTAAAACAAGCCTATTTGATAGCGATAATGTACGTTGATCCCTCAAACACGACGTATTTCACACCCACATAGGCGGCATCGATATTGAACCAGTGGTCCGACATGCAGCGGCACTTCGACATAATGGCATTTTCGTCAAACACGTAATCAATGTACAAGGTATCACCATCGCGCTTAAAGGAAACCTTGGCTTTAACTTCGCAATAGTCCGATGCCTCAGGCAACATCACCTGGTAATGCCCGTCTCCATCCGTAAAAAGATATGCCTTGGGCTGCTTAACATCGACGGTAAAAGTTTCAGAGCTCGCTTTAGGGGCAAAAAGCGCTTGGTCCGAGCCGCATTCACCTATCGCGAACCCGTATTCATTCACTTTAGCCAGTTCACCCAATTTGGCCACCATGCCCGGTTCCTCTTCTGAAGAAGACGTTGAAGAATCTCCGGAACACGCCCAAAACGCAATGGCTATAGCCAATGCAGAAACTTTCCAGCAAGTGCTTGTATTCATGCGTAAATCTCCTCAAACAAAATTTTCATTTCATCCAAAGATTAATATATACACATCGCCACTGTTTTTTTTACGTTTTTTAGACGTTCTTAAATTTTTTCTGTACAAAAAACAATATAGGCCAATTTTGTATCATATACAAAATTGGGAGCCTTTTTTGGGCTACGCCAGGAATATTCCTATTCCATCATTTCGTCTTCATCTTCGGCGCTAGCACTGTCGTCCTCGTAGTCCTCGATGGTCTTTTCGCCAGGGACAATCACAAGTCCCAAGGTCACCGGTTCACCTTTCAAATTGATGTAGGCTTCCAGGTAAAGCGTGGTGGACAAGCGAATCAAACGCAAGTCCAGCATG
Organism: Fibrobacter sp.; assembly: GCA_024398845.1. Lineage (GTDB taxonomy): Bacteria > Fibrobacterota > Fibrobacteria > Fibrobacterales > Fibrobacteraceae > Fibrobacter. The sequence goes on from JAKSIM010000008.1 coordinate 73,550, forward strand.
GTTCCGCCCTTGTGGATGCTCTTGGGATTGCGGTTGAAAAATAGAAACTTCTTGTTGATGTACTCGAAGCGGTCGGCCTCGTAGTTAATGCTCCATTCGGAATTGCCGTCATTCTCCTGGCGGTACAGGCAGCGGTCGTTGTCAATATCACACTCGAAACTCGCACTTTCCTGGTAACGCTTGTTCCATTCGCGGCTAAAGGCGCAACTCTGCACACGCGAGCCTCCGTTGCGTTGTTTGTTCAACTGGTCATTGATGACAACGTAATCCATTTTCTGGTTCTTGACCTGGTTGTAGACGTTCATCAAGATGACATACGCTTCGATGTTCTTGGGGCACTTGCCGTCAAGTTCCACCTCTTCGTGGGCCTTCAAAAGCGTTTGCTGCAAGTCCAGGTCAATGGCATCCGGGATTTCGCTCTTTTTGAGTTTATCCAAAACCTTCTTGGGCGGAACAACGACGACCTTGTCGCCCTTCTTGATAGCGTAGCCCAGTTCGTCGCGCACGTAATCCAAGCACTGCTGCACGTGGATGTGAACCGTATTGGACCCGCCCGAAACAAAGTCCACGCCTATACGCACGTTCCAGTTACCCGCGTCACTCGAAGTTCCCTTTACGAGTTCGCAAAACGGATCTTCACGAATACCATCGATAAATACAATCTGAGCGTTAAGCTTTGTCACCAAGGAGCCATCCTTGTCAATGGCCCCGCCCAAACTCCAAAAATTCGGGTTCAAGCGAAGCACTTCGGCAAAAGCCTTGTCACCATCGAGAGCCGGCAATAGGGAATCGTTTCGGGCATTTTTCTCTTGCAAAAGCGCAGAGTATTCCGTTTTTACATCCATGTTGTGGAATCCCTGGCGCTGAGAGACGGGAACACCGGGATTCGCGAACGACAACGTCGCAAAAACGGCAACAATCAGGGTCAAAACAAAAGCAAAAGACTTATTCATACACGACTTTCTTTTTCAAAATTTGAAACAAAAAAAATATTTGGGTTTTATTTTTTCAGCAGCATCTTGAACGCAAAATTCAACAAGTAAAGAATTACACCACACACGATAATGGTCGGGCCCACAACAAAATTCAGCTGACAAGCGAGCAAGAGTCCAGCCACCACAAGCGCAAGCGAAACAACCACCGAAGTAAGCATCATCTGCGTTAGGTTCTTGGAGTAGCATTCGGCAATGTAGCCGGGGATCGTCAAGAGAGCAATCACCAAAATCATCCCCACCGCCTGCACGGCAATCACCACCGTGAGAGCAATGAGGCCAATGAGCAGCATGTAGTAGTTGAGCACGGGAATCCCGCGTACGCGAGCAAATTCCGGGTCGTAGCTAATGGCAAGGAACTTGCGAAAACAAATGGTCACCGCCCCCAAAATGAACACAAGAAGGGCGCCCATCCAGTAGAGCAAATCCGTCGGGACCGTCAAAAGACTGCCGAACAAAAAGCTCATCATGTCGCCGCCGTAACCGGGCGTCAGGTCCGTGAGAATCACGCCGAGCGCCATGCCGCCTGCCCAAATCACGCCTATGAACGTATCGGATTTTTTGCGGTCCTGCCAGGTAAGGAACCCCATGAGCATAGCGCAGGCAAGCGCAAAGCCAAGGCTGCCGAGCATCGGGGAAAAGCCAAAGAAGCAAGCTAAGCCAACGCCACCGAACGACGCATGGGCCACACCTCCCGAAAGAGCCGTAAGGCGGTTCACCACCACAAAGGTTCCCATCACGCCGCAAGCAACCGCCACCAAGACGGCAGCCACAAGGGCATTCTGCATAAAATCCATCGAAAAAAGTTCAAACATCGGAGTGGTCAGTGGTTAGTGGTTAGTGGTTAGTGGTTGGTGGTTAGTGGTTAATGGGCGGCTGCGCCGCCATTATTTCA
>JAKSIM010000080.1 GCA_024398845.1 Fibrobacter sp.
TGCCGAACACGTCGACGCTCACGTTGCCTGCCTTGGTGGTGGCGAGGCTTACGCTGCGGCCGTTGGTGCTGAATTTCGCGGCTGTCGCCTTGACTGCGGCCAGGCGCGGCTCAATCCCGGTGGAACCAGTGTCGAATACAATCTTGATTTCGGGAATCATCTCTTCGGTGTTCTCGAATCCACGGCTGAAGGCATCGTACTTGTCTTCGTTGAAATCCCAAAGAATTTGGTCGTCTGCTTTAAAGTTATCGTACAGGAGGGCTCCGGTATAACCCGGTGCGTAGTTCGCGATGGTGACGCTCAGGGTCATGTTGCGGTCAGCGAGACTCGAAATGTCGAAGGAACAGACCGTCGATTCTCCAGCGGGGACGGTGCATGCGCTGGCGTCATCGTTCACCGGAGTCCAGGTCCATGCATCAGTCAACTTGAAAATCAGGTGCAGTTGCGCATCGCTTGCGCCAAGGTTCGTCACTTCGAACGTGAATGCGCTTGCCTTGCTCAGATCCAATGTCTTTTGGTATTCGATCTGCGCGTTATCGCCACCGTAGGTCACCGACATCTTGCCATCACCGCCATCCTGACTGATGGTCACATCTTTTATTTTGATGCTCGCTTCTTCGGTTGCGGCGAGCGCCGTCATCGCCTTGAGTGCCGGGTCGATTGTGTAGGCGTATCCGCCGAAATTTGCTTCGGTCTTGTCGCCAATGTACTGCCAGGCGAGTGCGCCTGCATACCCGCCGTCAAACGCCTTGCGGTAGCATTCCTCGGTTGAAATCTGGGTCTTTGCCGCCATGCTAGCTGTGTAGGTATCACCCGACCAGCCGCTTGCAGGGAATTCACCGATAACCATTGGCTTGGAATCGTAACCGTATTTGGTAGCCATTTGCGCTGCCGTATTCACGAACGGGCTTACGGCATCGTTTTGCCAGTACGGGTAATAGTGGGTCTGGAAAAAGTCGAGCGTACCGTTTGCCTTGCCGCCTGCCGCCACGAGGGCCGCGTCGTTCCAGTGCTTTTGATATTGGATGTTCACACTTCCGGTAGAAACCAGTAGTTCCGGGTTTTCGGTATGGATGGCGGCTGCAACCTTGTTTGTAAACGCCTGAATTTTGGAAAGCGCCATTTTCTTGGTCGTCCAACCGCTGCATTCGCTTGTCATGCCCTCGGGCTCGTTGAATACTTCCCAGGTCATAAGCGCTTTGTGGTTACCGATGGCTTTCACCACCGGAATAAGCGCATTGTCTATAAACGCTTGAGTTCCCTCATCTTCGAACAGGTTCGTGTTTGCGGTGATGTCAAGCTTTTCGTCGTAAAGTCCCCACTGGTTTGGTTCCATCAGGTTGTGGCTAAAAAGGCACATCGAAACCATCACGCCGTATTCTTCGGCGATGTCAAGGGCCTTTTTCATATTGTTGATGGTGTTTTCCTTGAGGCCCGAGACCAGGTGCGTTGTTTGGTCGATTTCGGGACTTTGGCTCATGTTGTTGAAGAGCCACCAGCGGATGGCATTGCCGCCAGCGTTACGTGTGCCTTCTACAGCTTTGCGCCAGGCGTTCTCGTTCAGCGGGGAGGCCCCTACATCGGAATTGTAGTCGCTCCAGGCGAGGTTAGCGCCCGAAAAGAAAATTTTTTTGCCGTTGTAGAGCAGGTCTGTGCCGCTCACGGTGAGGCCTGGGGCCGCCAAAGCGCCCTCGCCGAGTAAAAAGGCTCCGCAAAGAACCGCAAAACTCAATTTGTTCATATAATTCCTCTAAAGTTACACTCCAAAATAAAACGCCTCCATTGGAGGACACCCTGTGGAAAACTATAAAAATAGGCTGAAAAAAGGATTTTCTGTTTTTTAGGGTGTTGACATAAATCTCGGATTTTGTCCACACTTGTCCTCGAATTTACGGCAAACGGGTAACGCAAAAAGCCCGCGGAATTGAACTGCGGGCTTTGTTTTTTTAGACGGAAAAATTACTTGACAAATATCAACTGTGAAAGCGTCATTTGATGCGAACTGGCTGTGTCGCCATAAGGCCTGCGCCCTTTACGCGGATGATGTACTGCCCTGCGCTCAAGTCGGCAAGACTGAAGGCGTAACTTCCTGCGTTCAAATTGCCTCTGTAGAGCGTGGCGACGCGCTTGCCGTTCAGATTGAATACATCGACAGAAGCAAAGCCTGCGTGGTGCGTGATGAAGGAGAGTACGCTTGCCTGAACGGTTAGCTTGCTGCTTGTTGCGGTAGCAATGGTTTTGATGGCGTCGGAGCTCTCGCTTGCAAGTGAAACCTTTGCGGTGGTTCCGTTCTTTTTGTCGCTTGTGAAGAGGCTCTTGGAGTCGTCAAAGAGCGAGACGATTTTGCCGTCGTCGGTGACCATGTTGTCGAAGGTAACCTTGCCGCTAAAGCCAGGAGTGCTAATGACGAAGGCTACGGAGAAGAGGTTCCCGATATCCATGGGGTGTTCTTCCTTGTTGTCGTCCACATAGTTCGTGATGGCGAACTTGCACGTGGTGGAGGCTGATTGCTCTAGCCAGCATCCATCGCTTGGAGACTGTTCCCAAGTCCAAAGGCTGTCCTTGGAGCCGTCACGCGTGAAGGCGAGGCCAACCCATACACCACCTTCGGTGGCACCCTCGCCTTCAACGGTGATATCGACGCTAATGGTTTTGGAGTTCGTTAAATCCGGAAGCTTGGTGTAACTCAGAAGGATGCCGTCGTCGCCAACGTTTGTGAGGGTTACGAGCATCTTGTCTTCGGTGACTTCGCCGGCGGCCTTTGCAGTGTCGCCATTGAACTTGGTTTCTTGAGAGGATTCCTTGCAGGTGCCTGTGCCGCTGTTGGCTTCGGTATATTTGTCCCAACCGGGCATTTCGTCCAAAGTAATCACGCGGTCGCTTTCCATGTTGCTCTTCCAAACTTCATTCTTGGTTTGCCCAATGTACTTGCCGCCCCAGGTGCCGTACCACGGCATCCACCAGCTCCATACGGCTCCGTCGGTTTTCATGTTCTCGACATCGGGAATTGGACCGTTTTCGCTCAAGGCTAAAATCTTGCTCAAACCCCATTTGGTCTTGAAGTCATCGAAGGCGCCGGAGTTACTTGAGTGATCGTTGTCGTTGTTGTAAATGTCGATGGAGAGCACGTCATAGTAGGTTTCGCCAGGATTCCATTCGGTGTTCCCCGTGCTGGAGGGGTTAAAGACCCAAACGAGGTTCTTGACGCCCTTGGTGAATACCATACGTTCGTAAACGAGGCGGTAGAGGGCGGCGAACTGCTTGCCGGTCTTGGTGCTCCACCAGAACCAATTGCCACCGGCTTCATGGAGTGGGCGGAAGATGGCGGCGACGCCGTCCTTTTGCAAATCGAGGAAGTAATCGGCGATGTAGTCAATATCTGCGATAATTCCCTTATAGGCTGCGGAGAGTGTGTCCCACGTGGTGGTGCCCGTCATAAAGGCCTTGGTGAAGTCAAAATCGGTCCATTCGCCATCGCCTGCGGCTTCGGCGTTGGCGTAGAATGCGTCTTTTTCGTCCAGGGGGTCTTTCCAGTGCCAGGTGAATGCCGGAATGCCGCCCTGTTTCCAGAGGCTCTTGGCGAGGGAAATGGCCTTGTCGGTATAGCTCTTGTACCAGGATTCGCTTGCCTTGGGGCCCGTGGCAAAGAGGAAGTCCACGCCAACGAGGGCGGGGTACTTGCCGCTGCGGGTGTAAACGTCGGCTACGTCCGGGTGCGACTTGGCGTCTCCTCCGTCGGTAAATCCTTCCATGTCGCCGGTCATGACGCCGCTAATGGTTTGCTTTTCAAAATTGTTCACGAGGAAGTTGTAAAGCTTGACGGCACTTTCGGTGGCGTTCGGCGTGACTGGCGTATTGCAGATGGCGAACGGTTGCGATTCGTAAGGTTCGACGTCAATGTAGTCAACGCTAATCCAACCCCAGAACTTTTGAATGGTGATTGTGTTTTCGCCTGCCTTGAGCGTTACGATGGTGGTGATATCGGTAAAGTCGATGGCTTCGTTGAAGTCCACTTGGCCCGCAGTTTGGCCGTTGACCACAATGTAGTTGCTCTTGAAAGCGCCTGATTTGTAGTGAATTTTTACCATGTGCTTGCCGGCGGCGGTGGCAGTTACCTTGAACTCGATGTCGCCTTCGTTTTCGTTGACGTATTTGCCGCCAGATGCTTTGTCACTTGAAACGGCTTCGGCTCCGCCCGAGAGGGTGGCTTCTTCGGCCTCGTATTTGGCTGCGAATGATGTGCCAGCGGCGAGACTCACGGTGAGCCCTGCGGCAAGGAAAATTTTTGAAAAGTCCATATTACACTCCTTAAAGGGGTAAGTCCCATTAACCATTTATATGTTTAAAAATAGTTTCTTAACAAAAGGAAACAATAGGTGCGAAAAGACCCCAAAAAGTATTTTACAAAATGGGCTTAAAAATGGATGAAAATTTGTAAAATTCTGTATTTTTTGGAAACAATAATATGTTTATTTTACAATTAAATGACTCGTAAAATATGATAAATTTGCTCTAAAATTCCATAATTTTTGGAAATACTTTAAAATGGAATAAAAAAGAGGAAAATTTTGGGGCGAAAAAATGGGTGTAGAGCTATTTGTGCAAGAAGGTCGCCCCGAACGTGAACGTCCTCGATTCGCCGGCCGGGATTTCGATGAGTCCGCGGTGATGGTTCAGGGCGTCGGGTTCGGCTGTCATGGGCTCAATGGCGATGCTCATGCGGTCGGGTGGGGTGTAAATCTGGATGGCGTTGTACTGCTCGTGCCCAGCCTGCTGCCAGTAGGTGATTTTTCCGTTTGCGTCCTGGAGGGTGACCTCGGCGCGTCCGTCCTGGCGACCGGCTTTTTTGCTCGCAAAATCCGTGCCGAGGCAGAAACAGTCGTTGATGAACTCGTCACCGATGGCGCGGCCGCCCACGAAGCGCTTGTCGGCATGGAAGTTCCCTGTCGGGATGTCCGCCTTGTCGAGTTCCGCGAAATCCGATTCCGGAAGGCCCATGGTGAGCTCGTCAATTTTTTGCCCGAGCGAAAAGTACGGGTGCCAGCCTTCGGAATACGGCATGGTCGCGTTCCCGATGTTTTTGACGGTCGATTCCACCGTGAAACTTTCTCCCGTGAAAGTTATTTTGTTTGTAGCTCGGAACGGGAAAGGGAAGCCGGCGAAGGCGCCCGGCCAGTCGCAAGTGAACGTGGCGGTGCATTTTTCGCTGTCGCTTTCGAATTCTACGAAGTTCCATTCCCTGTTGGTCAAAAACCCGTGGAGGGCGTGCGGCGCCCAGCTCACGTTGTTTACCAGCTGGTAGTCCTTGCCGTTCCAGTTGAACTTGGCGTAGGCGATTCTGCCCGGGAAGGGGGCGAGCCTGCAGCCTGCGTTCGTGTCGGGGGCAATCTTGTGAAGCGTGCTTCCGTCGCGGTAACCAAAGAGAAGGTCCAGAAGGGCGTTGCCGTTTGGGACGCGCCAGGCGTTGAGGCCCGCGCCAAAGCCGCTTAAAATTTCAAATTCGGCGCCGTCATCGCGCTTTAGAACATAACACTGCACAGTGCCCAGCGGGCGAGAAATAATCGAAAAATTGCTCATGGTATGGAATGTAGTATTTTTGAAATTGATTTTTTAGAGGTGTCCTTTAATCCAGTCCCTCTAGATTCACTTTGTGCATAAAGGGCTTGGGTTCCCTGGGCTTGTAGCTGTTTTGGGCGACCATATCTTGAAAATGATGGACCAAATTTTAAAAATGATGGACCAAATCTTAATTTTACCCGTTTTGGGTTATGAAATTTAGAACAAATTAATTTGAAAATGGGCTTGCAAACGATTTTGCAACCGTTTTTCGCATTTTATGATGGACCAAATCAAAGATTTTTCCAATTTGGTCCTGCAAAAAACGAGTCCTGACGAAAATGAACCTGTTTTTTACCCTAAAGTATTGCGAACAACATAAAAAATAATGAGCCGAAATGCATTTTTTTTGCTTTTTAGTCCATCAATTTTGCGAAATTTCAGTTTTCAAATCTTAATTTACGCTCGCCCGAGTTTTTTTGTGGGTGCGTGCGTTTTCGAGCACACTTGCGGCGCAGCCGCTTAACTTTCCCCTTGACTCTAGTCTCTAGCCCCTATCCCCTAAACCCAGGCCACTAATTTCTATATTCCCCCCAAAATCATAGGAGCTGTTCTGATGAACAAGAAATACCTTTTGGCAGTTGCAGCCAGTACCCTGATGTTTGCCGCCTGTGGCGACGAAGTTACCGAAATCCACCAGGACGGCATGGCCGTGCTCGAGGCTGGCGAAAAGCTTTCAAAGCAGGCTTGCGACACGGCGAACGTGGGCGAGATGCTGTTTGTGATGGATTCCTCCGAGGCGTTCATCTGTGATGGCGAATCCTGGCAGACTCTCAAGGGCGCGGATGGTGCCGATGGCAAAGATGGCGTTGATGGTAAGGACGGTGTTGACGGTGAAAAGGGTGCCGACGGTAAGGATGTCAAAGACGGTGCCAAGGGCGACAAAGGTGATAAAGGTTCGAAGGGCGATTCCGGCGACGACGGCAACGATGGCAAGGATGGCACAAGCTGCACAGCGAAGTCCGTGAAGAACAAGGCTGGCCTCGAAGGCCTTGAATTGACTTGCGGCGAAACTGTCGTTGATACGATTTGGAACGGCAAGGATGGTGTCGGTTGTTCTGTTAAGGACGGGGGCGACGGCTCGGTGACGCTCACCTGCGGCGAAGGTAAAACCACCTTGTACAAGGCCATGTGCGGCGCGACGGCGTACGACCCGACGAAGGCTTTCTGCTCGGAAGGCAAACTCTACAGCTGCGATAACAAACCGTACGACCCGTTGAAGTCGTTCTGCTCGGAAGGCGAACTCTACAGCTGCGACGACAAACCGTACGACCCGAAAAAGCAGTACTGCCTCGAGGTAACGAGGGACGGTTCCGATATATACAGTGTGGAAGCGCTTTTGACGGACGCCCGCGACGAAGAGCATGTACAAGTTTACAAGACCGTGAAAATCTGCAACGACGACGAAACGTCTTGCCAGACCTGGATGGCGGAAAACTTGAACTACTCCGTGAACCCGGGCGAGCAGAGCTGGTGCGGCGGTGGCGAAGACGGAACGAAAAACGAAGGCGATTGTTCCGTGTACGGTCGCCTGTACACTTGGGCCGCTGCTGTCGGTAAGTCGGAAGATGAATGCGGGTATGATCACGAATGTGATTTGAATGATGCGAAGAACGAAAAGGGCGAAGTCCGTGGCGTGTGCCCCGAAGGCTGGCAC
>JAKSIM010000081.1 GCA_024398845.1 Fibrobacter sp.
GGCTGTTCGTAGCCCTTGGGGCAGGCGAGCGTGAAGTTCATGCCGACCTTGCTTGCGAGAGCGAGGAAACTGTTCGCGACGTTGTTGCCGTCACCGATGAAGGCAACGGTCTTTCCCTTCATGCCGCCGAGATTTTCTTCGATCATCTGGGCGAAGGCGATGGCCTGGCACGGATGGTAGTCGTCGGTCAAGGCGTTCACGACCGGGATGGAACCATATTCGGCGAGCTGTTCAATCAATTCCTGCTTAAAGCAACGCACCACAATGGCGTTCACCCAGCGGCTGAGGCAGCGGGCCACGTCCTTGACGCTTTCGCGCTTGCCGAGCCCGATGGAATCCGGGGCGAGCAGCACGGCGTGACCGCCCAGCTGGTTCATGCCCACCTGGAACGTGGTGATGGTGCGGAGCGAGGGCTTTTCGAAGAACATACCGATATTCTGGCCGTGCAGACGGTCGGAGACCTTGCCCGCATGTACCTCGGCCTTGAGGCGGCTTGCAATGTTCACGGTTTCGAGGATGCGCTCTTCGCTCCAGTCGTTGAGGCGGAGAAAGTGCTTGCTTCTATCGATCATTTTAGTTCCTCGGGCAAAAAGCCCATTAAAAGAAAGTCCTAATATATATAAAAATTCTTTGAAATTCCAAAAAACAAAAACACATCGCGATTTTATCTAAAAATCGTGGTATTTGATTTGAGAAAAACGAAAAAACGGAGCTTTTACACTCCGTCTTTAGGAAATCACAAGAAAATGCTAACGGATATTAGCGAAGTTTCTTTTTGTGACGGTCACGACGACGGCGTTTTTTACGCTTGTGAGTCGCAATCTTCCTGCGCTTTCTTTTCTTTCCGCAAGGCATATTGTATCTCCGTTAAGGGTTAAACATCTATTACGGCACACAAATAGAGAAAATTTTATGGCTTTTGTCAAGGGATTGGGGGAGGTTTCCCCCTCGCAAAAGCTTTTTTTACGGCGGTGCTAACGCAAATTTTACAGAGAATAGGGCTTTTATAGAAGAAAACGCCCCGGACGGCTCCCCCTGGTCGCCGGCCCCGCCTAAAAATCTTTTGCTACCCCCTCGACTTGCGGGTCCGTTCTGCCCGCTTGGGGTGCAAAACGCTATTCTGCGACCAAATCCATGGCTTTTTTAATCAGGGCGACGGCTCCGCCGTATTCATTGGCGCGAGGTGCGCCGTTGCTCAGGAGTTGACGGTACTTGCGGGCTCCGGGGAGTCCGGTGAAAAGCCCGTAGAGGTGCTTCACGAGGATAGTTGCCGGGCAGCCTTCGCTTGTCTGTTTCTCCACGTAGGGTAGGTACGCTTCGAGGGCCGCCTTGCGGGTCGTGGGTCGCGCTTTCCCGGCGATGATTTCTGCGGGGTCGCTGCTCGTGGGGCGCAAGTCGCCAAAAACGCGTTCGTCGGCGTCGTGCAAAAACCACGGGTTCTCGTAGGCTTCGCGACCGACCATCACGCCGTCGAGCGCAATACCCGTGGCTGCTGATGTGGGGTCGCCGTTCAAGTGGGCGAGCACCTGGTCCATTGTCTTTATGCCGCCGTTGATGGCGATGTTCAGTTCTGGCATTAGGGCCTTGAGACGGTGGACGAACTCGTAGTGCAGCGGAGGGACTTCGCGGTTTTCCTTAGGGCTCAAGCCCTTGAGCCAGGCCTTGCGGGCGTGAACGATGAACACCTTGCAGCCGGCATCTGCGATAGTTTGTACAAAATCTTCAAAGAACTCCCAACTGTCAAATTCATCGACGCCAATGCGGCACTTGATGGAAACGGGAATGCTCACCGCGTCTTGCATGGCTTTGAAACAGTCGGCGACAATGTTCTTGTCCTTCATGAGGCATGCGCCGAAGTTCCCGTTCTGCACGCGGTCCGAGGGGCAACCGCAGTTCAGGTTCACTTCCTGGAAGCCCGCGGCCTCCACGAGTTTCGATGCGCGGGCAAGGTCCGTCGGGTTCGAACCGCCGAGTTGCAGCACCGCAGGGTATTCAAAGTCTTCGTGCCCGAGGAACATGTCGGTGTTGTCGCAGTGCAAGAGCCCGCTCGCCACCACCATTTCGCTGTACAACAAGATGTGTTTTGAAAGTAAACGCAAAAAGTACCGTTCGTGACGGTCCGTGCAGTCGAGCATCGGGGCAATGGAAAGGCGGCGATTGAAATCCAGGTTCATGTGCTAAAGATAAAATTATATACCGAGTTTGTAATTGATTAAATCAAAGATTTGACTTTTGCTGTTCGTCAAGAGTCTGCTTTGCTGCGCTGTTTCTGCAACTTCGAGGAATGAGAACTGGCGCTTTGCCCGCTTTTTTGCTATAATAGAAAGCATGACTACGATTAAAAATATTGTGGTTGCTGGCGGTACTCACGGGAACGAAAGGACCGGGGTGAGCCTGGTGCAAAAATGGATGGAAAATCCAGCGTGCTACAATACGCTTTGCCCTAGTGCGAACGTAGAGCTTGTGCTCAGCAATCCGGAGGCGATTCGCCTCAATAGACGCTATCGCGATCACGATTTGAATCGCGCATTCTCGCAGACTTGCCTCGATGCGAGTGCTGATGTGGACCAGTACGAATTCCGTCGCGCCCGCGAACTCAACAAGATTTACGGCCCGAAGGGCGAAAAGACCCGCACGGACCTTCTGCTCGATGTCCACAATACCGGCTCGAACATGGGCCTGTGCTTGATTCTTTCGGCGCGCGACCCCTTTACCATGAAGGCTTCCGCGGTGCTCACGCAGGAATTCGAGGACGCTTGGATTTACTACCAGCCCGAGGAGCGCAGCGCTTCGCCGTACTTCGGGACGGTCGCCCGCGCCGACGTGTGCATTGAAATCGGACCGCAGCAGCATGGTACTTTGGATGCCGCCGTTTTCGAGCGCTCCGAGAAACTAGTGAAGCGTTACCTGGAACTCGCCGAGGAATGGAACCTGGGCGAACTGCAAAAGCGCGCCCCCATCCAGGTGGATGTCTACACGCAACTTCGCGACCTCGGTTACCCCAAGCCGTGGGCCTGTGCTCCGATTACCGCGATGATTCATCCGGAATTGAACGGCCACGATTACCGCGAACTCAAGAAGGGCGACAAGCTTTTCCGCACGTTCGACGGCAAGGATATTTTATACGAAGGCGAAGCGGATGGCCGCGATACTGTGTACCCGATTTTCATCAACGAACCGGCCTACTACGAGAAGGACATCGCGATGAGCCTGACCGTGAAGACCACGGAAGTGTGGTAAAGGATCTGACTTATGGAAAATTTTGACGCCCATGATTTGCCGAGCGAAGAACTCTCGATGATTCCTGGCGAAGAACGCCTCAAGAACTTCATGGATCTGGTGCAGGCCCAGAAGTCCGAACCGTGGAATTCACGCCTGAACGACATCCTGGATGCATTCGAAGATTTTTTGACGATTCGTCCGGAACCGCCGCAGTCCTGGAAGGACAATTACGCCGCGAGTGGCAAGAAGTTCGATTACCATCAGGTGGTGCTCCCGAAGGATTTCGAGGATCCGTACGAAGACGACCTCGGTAACATTCGTCGCTTGCGTAGCGAGTTTGACCGTGTCCCGAGCACCATGGCCCTGGAACACGAGCTTATCAGCCGCAACTACTTTATTTTCGAGAATGGCCATGCCGAGGCGATTCCGGCACCGCGCCCGATGCTCATGCTCGAAAGCCAGGACCGCGATGACGATCAGGAGGAACTCGAGGGGGACATCACCTGGGACTGTTGCATATCGATTTTTGCCGACGGCAGCTACATATCGTACAACTTGGAACATGACGATGAAGAGGTTCTGGGCGAGGATTTTAAGGCTGTTTTTGAGAAAAATATCAAGACTTTGTCAAAATTGCAGCTGGTGATTCCCGTTGAGGGTCGAGATTATGGTATATTAAGGAGTGATGCATAAGACTTTGATGAAATACGCACTTTTGCTAGCCCTGCTCGTCAGTGGGGCTTTTGGTGCTTTTATTCAAAGTCCGATTACGCCGCACTCCAAGCAGAATTTTTTCCGCGATATGGATGCTGACGGTCGCCTGGATCAAATTTCGCTTCGCTTTTTGGGCACCATGTCTAGAGAGTATCTAGACGAGATGGTCGATAGTCTTGAATTTCACTGGTTGGATTCGAGCGGTGTTTGCAAGCGTTATGTGGTGATGTCGGATCAAATGTCTGTGGATCCGCAAAATAACCGTCAGGTCTTGATTGACTTGAAAAAGATTCAAAACCAGTTCTTGATGCTTACTTCGATGTCTCGTATGGATTATGCCGGCGTCGGTTTTGGTGATGCAACCTTGTTTATCGCGGACAGTATAGAATTCAACCTGAATATGCGTGACGGGATGCCCCCCGCCATTTCGTATGCCCACTTAAAAAGTTTCCGAGGAGAAAAATCCGATACGCTCTCTGTTTCGTTTACCGAAAATGTGGAAATTGATGATGGGTGCGATGCTTTTGTTGAATTTAAAAGTGCAAAGGATTCCACCGTACACATTCTGTCTGTAAATTCTGCCAACTGGAATTATTGGAATGATCAGGTAGTGCTTGAAATATTGCCTGAAAAAGACGAACAACAAAGAATTTCTACTCGCGATTCTATACGCCTGGTTAGCGGGTGCGTTAAGGATTCCGTAAAGAATGTTGTGCGGGACTCTTCGAAGTTCTTCCCGGTGACGGGCTTCTATCCGCTTGAATTGCATTTCCCGATACTTGCTGTAGAATCGTCTCGCGACAATGAGCGAGCTTCCCAGTTCGAGCTGGAATTTGAAAATCCCGAAGAAGCCGTAGAGGATTCTTCTTGGAAGGTTTCGATGGAAGTCTTGGGCCCGGAATTTGAAAATGCATTGCGTGATATTCTTGGCTTGAATGAAAAGGCTGAAATAAACACGTCGAAGCTTAGGTTCATTTGCAATGTAAAAATCTATACGAATCTTGGGTCTTATGTTGCCGGAACCCGCATGAGTGTGAAGGGTGGCGATTCTAGACTCAAGTACGCTCCGACTCGTTTAAGCCTTCGCTGGAACTTGATGGACGAACATCATCGTTATGTGGGTTCGGGCGCGTATTTGTCAACGATTCTTGTGGCGATAGAGTACGAAGGAAAAATTATTTTCCGCTCTGATAAAAATATGGGTGTAAAGACTCGTATGTTCGGCGTGATGCGTCGATAAGTTCGGGTGCTTGCACAATGGATCTTTTTGAAATTTCGATTTATAAACGCTACCAAACGATAATTGAAAAAACTTTTTTGTCGCAGGTTCACGACCCTGTTTTTTTACAGGTTCGCGAGCCGCACCATGTTCACCTGTCAGACATTTTGGATAAGTACGACGCCTTTTGTTTTGACGGATATGGTACGCTTTACAATCGCGGGTCTTTTGTGTATCCGGGGGCGTTGGAATGGTTCCGTATGTTGCGTGCGTCGGGGAAACTCGTCCGCTTGGTGACGAATGCGGCCTCCAATACGGATGATGTGCTTGCGGCGGAGGCCGATGCCCGCGGTTTTGATTTTACCGCAGAGGAAACGATTTCGTCGGGAAGTTTGCTCAAGGAATTTGTGTCGAGTCGGGGGAACTTTGCGAGCGAGGCTTATTACATTGGGCGCGCGACGGGGGTGAATGTGCTTGCGACGTGTGGAATTTCTGCCGTGGAAAATCCCGAGACTCCGGTTGTGGCGGTTTCTTCTTCGACCGCGACGGATGAAATGTTTGCGCATGCGGTCGAGATTCTTTCGCGGCCGGGTGCTACTCTTTTGGTGCTGAACTCCGATGCGTGGGCGCCGAACATCGACGGCAGCCGTATTCCTGTTTCGGGAGCGCTGAGCGAACGTTTACGCTTGGCGTCGGGAGCGACGACGTATTACTTTGGGAAACCGTTCCCCGCTATTTGGAATCGTGTACGAACGTCACTGCCCGAGAAGGCTCGCGTGCTGATGATTGGCGATACGCTTGGGACGGATGTGTACGGCGCGTATGTGGCGGGTTTTGACAGCGCTCTCGTTATAGGGCGTAACGTGCCTGCAGAAGATTTGCGGGCGGACGAAGCTGTGCTTGGGGTTCGTCCTACTTATTACTTGAATCCGTAGGCGCTTGATTGCCGGAGTTCGCTGAACTGCTGGAATTTTCGACGGGTGCGCTCGTCGGGGCTTGTGCGGATGCTGTGGACGAATCGGGAGCCGTAGCGGGTGCTTGGTTTGGAGCTTGTACCGGTGCGGCGTTCTGGTTTGCAACAATTACGTATAAAGTGTCGTGGACGGTGATGGTATCGTGCACAAAGACGGTGTCGTGGGCGCAAACGGCGGCGCTGGACGGTGCGCTCGAAGGCTGAGGTTTGCTTGAACTTTTCTCGGCCTTTTCTTTGGTTTCGATTTTTTTGGCGAGGGCTTCGCGTTTTTCTTTTAAGTCGTCAATATCTTTTTTGATGCGTTTTTTGTTGTTGGGTCTGCGTTCGCGCGAATACTTGCCTTCGAGTTTGTTGATGTCCTGGTCTAGGGCGCGCAGTTCATCGTATTCGGGACCTTCTCCTTCGACGGTAGGGACGGGGGAGAAAAAGTCCTTGAATTTTTGCCACATGGATTTTTCTTCGGCGTGAGAGGGGCCTGCTAAAAGCAAAGAGAGGGCGGCGGTTGTGACGAGGGCTAGGCTTGCAAACTTTGAAGTAAAAAAACGCATAACCCAATGATAGCAAATTCAAAAGGAATTGAGATTGCGAGGGCGGTAAAATAAAAAAGACACCATGAAGGTGTTTGGAGTGATAGAGTAATGCGATAAACGCTGGGGGTGGGAAAAGGGTTTGTTCGCTCGCAGTCACCCGCTACGCGGGCTGCTCGCTCCCCCTACGGGCTCGAGGCTTTCGCCTCAAGCACAAAAATCACGTTTAGTGTGCTTCGCACGCGGTGATTTTTGACGTCTTCGACGTCCGCTTGGTCGGCTCGGCAAAAAAAATATCCTTTTTTTTGCACTCGCCTCGGTCGCTACTGCCGAACCCTCTTCTCGGGTTCGAAACTGTTCTGGCATAAAACAAAAAAGACAC
>JAKSIM010000082.1 GCA_024398845.1 Fibrobacter sp.
GGCGTACTGACCACCAAAATCGAGAACGGCAATAGTATCTACATTCTTCATACGGCGGTAAAGATAGAAAATAGACGAGAGTCAATTGGCTGCGAAAGCGAAAAAAATGACTGAGAAAAAGTTTCCCAGTCATTCCAAACGTTTAGCTTTGTGGGCCCTGGCTTACACAGATTTGTATTCGCTTTCGGCGAGGCTACCTGCGGCCATGCGGCGGGCGAGCTCAATGAGCGTCTGTGCGCCGAATCCGGTTGCGCCGTAATCGGTGTACTTCCACTTCTTATCTACGAAGGCGGTTCCTGCGATGTCGAGGTGCGCCCAGGCGGTGTCTTCGGGAACGAATTCCTGCAAGAAGAGGGCTGCGCTGATGGCACCTGCGTCGGAACCGGTATTCTTGAGGTCCGCGAACTTGTCCTTGAGGGCGTCGGCGTATTCTTCTTCCAAGGGCATGCTCCAGAACTTCTCGCAGCAGGCTTCGCCCGAGTTGATGATGTTCAAGGCGAGGGCGTCGTCGTTGCTGAAGAACCCTGCGACTGCGTAGCCGAGGGCACGGACCATGGCGCCGGTGAGGGTGGCAAGATCCACGATGTGCGTTGCTCCGATGAGGCCCGCTTCTGCAAGACCATCCGAAAGTACGAGGCGACCTTCGGCGTCGGTGTTATCGACCATGACTGTCTTGCCGTTTTTTGCGGTAAAGATGTCGCCCGGCAAAACGGACTGGTTCCCGATGGCGTTTTCGGCGAGGCAAAGCACTGCGCTTACCTTAATCGGGAGTTCCAAAGTAGCGATGGCCTGGATGGCGGCGAGCGCGGTGGCGGCACCGGTCATGTCGCTGATCATCTCGGGCATGGATTTAGGCGGTTTGAGGCAGAGGCCGCCGGTATCGAAGCAGAGACCCTTGCCGACGATGACCAGGTGGTCCTGGGAACCGCGGCCAGTTCTTCCGACGCCGTTGTAACTGAGAGTTACCATGAACGGCGGGCGGGCGCTGCCCTTGCCTACAGTCACGTGGCCCATGAAGCCTTCCTTTTCGAGTTGCTTCATGTCGCGGACCTTGATGGATAGGCCTGTGGTGTACTTTGCGACGGTCTTGGCGCGTTCCACGAATTCTGCCGGAGTAAGGTCGGCGGCGGGCGTGTTCACGAGGTTTTTGACCAAAGTAACGGCCTTCTGTTCCACGGCCACATCTTCGGCGATTTTCTTGAATTCATTCACGTGTTCGCCGGCGGCAATTTCGAATGTCACCTGGAAACGTTCTTTCTTTTTGCTCTTGTAAGCGTCAAACTTGTAGTCGGCGTAGTGGAGCCCGTGGGCGATTGCCTTGAACTGTTCGTCGGCAGCGTCGGCGAGCATAATGCTCACGATGGGGATTTGCTTTTGGGCGGCCTTGTTTGCGAGGCGGAAGGCTGCCATGCGCAGGTGGTCGAGGCTTGAAATGCCGCGTTCCTTGGCGGCATCTACGAAGATGGTCGGCTTGTCGTCAATTTCCACGAATTCGAGGTCTTCGAAAACACCGTCTTTTATGCCGGTGAGCACGGAATCAACTTGTTTTTCGCCTTCTTCGCTCAAAACGGCGGAGAACTGGACGGACTGTTTTACGTAAAACAGGGTATTTGCGTTAGCTTTGCCCGATTCTTTAGAGATGATATTCAACTTCATAATACTCTAAATCTAACATTTTTGCTATAATAATTGTAAGAAATCTTTAAAATGGAGTGAATCATGAATATCAAAATGAAATCCATTGTTGCTGTTTTGTCTGTGGCTGCTGCAGTTTTTGCCGCTGAGCCTGCTGCGCCTGCTACCACAGAATCTGCTCCTGCCGCTGTTGAACAAACTGCGGCTCCTGCTTCTGTTGAGGCTACTTCTGCTGCAGAACCGGCCCCTGTTGCTGAATCTGCTCCCGTTGCTGAAGCTCCCGTTGCCGAGGTTCCGGCTGAAACTGTCGCTCAGCCTGCAAGTGCTCCTGTTGATGAAGCTGCCGCCCCGGTTGCTGTTCGCGATGGTAAGACTGTTGCTGCTCCGGCTCCGACAGAAACTAAAGTTGTTTATCAGCCTGTTTATACCGGAGATCCGACGGCTGTTCGCGGTTCCGGTGCTGCGCCTGTGCAAACGGTTTACGTTGCTCAAAAACCGGGTAAGGATACCGTGACTTTTGAAGAACTTCGTGGCTTTGTTCCGATGGCCATGACATTCGGTGTTCAGGGCTTTGTTGGTTCTTACCTGCTTTTGTCTGATGACGATGACTACTACTACGATGACTTTGATGAATATACGGGCATGACTTGGCGTGCCGGTGTCTTTGGTATTTTCCCGTTGAATGAATATACCATTGGCTTGAAACTTGGTGTTTTTTATGAACAGAGCGAAGCCTCGGCATCTTCTGCGTATTACGAAGCAAAGGGTAAGTTTAAACAAAGAAAGATTGATGTTCCGGTCCTTTTTGCGTTCAAGGCTCCGCGTTCATCTTTTATGTTTGAAATTGGTGCCGAAGCTGATTTTGCCATTACAGATAAGTTTAAGGCCAGCTTTGATAATAGAAAAAACAGCAAGATTGATATGATGGATAAGGATTTCCGCAATCCTGTCGATTGGAATTTGGTAATGGGTTTCTCTGTTAAGGCCAATCGTTATGTGGGCTTGGAGCTCCTCGTCAATCTTGGCCTTTCGAATCTGTACGATGCCAATAATAGCGACATAATGCACTTGTTTGCTATTGACGGACTTTCGTCTTCTTCCTTCCTCTTGGGCTTGTCTTTCTACGTATTCTAATTTATGATCCTTCCTATTGTAGCTGTGGTTCTGGGCCTGGTTGTGTTGGTCTGGAGTGCAGACAAGTTTGTTGATGGCGCCGTCGGCATTGCTCGCTTTTGTGGTATGAGCACCTTGCTGATTGGCATGGTAATCGTTGGTTTTGGAACTTCTGCGCCCGAGATGGTCGTTTCGGCACTTTCTGCGATGCAGGGAAATCCGGAACTGGCGCTTGGTAACGCATACGGCAGTAATATTGCGAACATTGCCCTCATTCTCGGTGTGACGGCCGTAATCATGCCTGTACTTGTGAAGCGCGAGGCCCTGAAACGCGACTTGCCGGTTTTGCTTGTGGTGACGGCTCTTACCATTGGGCTTCTGCTTGATGGAAACGTCAGCCGCATGGACGGTGTAATTCTGTTGCTCGTCTTTGCTGGCGTCATGGGGTTCAACATCTGGAGCGAACTCCGCTCGAAAAAGGCTGCCGGGAATGCTACGGACGCTGCGGATGATGCCTCGGAAGATGGCGCAGAATCGGTGTCCTTGGGCAAGTCCATTTTCTGGCTTGTTTTTGGTCTTGTACTTTTGGTGGTGAGTTCCCGCGCCTTGGTGTGGGGAGCCTGCGACATTGCTCGTGCACTTGGCGTGAGCGACTTGCTCATTGGCCTTACCATCGTGGCTGTCGGAACTTCGCTTCCTGAACTTGCGAGTTCCATCGTCGCCGCTCGCAAGGGGGAGGACGACCTCGCCTTCGGAAACATTGTCGGTTCCAACTTGTTCAACACGCTTGCCGTGGTGGGTATTGCGGCAACAATCGCTCCGATGCAAAGTTTCGATGCAAACGTGCTTGTTCGCGACCTGCCCGTGATGGTGGTACTTACGGTTCTTTTGTTGCTGTTCGGCTTACCAACCCGTATTAGCAAAATCGGGAAGGATGGAAGGCGCATTGGCCGCATCAACCATATCGAAGGTGCAGTCTTCCTCACAGCGTACATTGGCTATCTCGTGTTCCTGATAGTCCAGGCGATGCACTAAGTCCGCAATAAAATTTTTGCAGTATATGAAAAACGCCCGGCTATGTCGGGCGCAATTTTTTTTGTACGAACGGTTTGTTACACCGGCGGGAAGAAGATGTACGCAATGGCGATGGCGGCAATCACGCCCGCGGCGTCTGCAATCAAGGCGCAGGTTACGGCATGGCGAGTCTTCTTGACGCCTACGGAACCGAAGTACACGGCGATGATGTAGAACGTGGTGTCTGCGGCACCCTGGAACATGCAACTGAGGCGGCCGGCGAAACTGTCCGGCCCCAAGGTCTTCATGGCGTCGATCATCATGCCGCGGGCACCGCTGCCGCTCAAAGGCTTCATGATGGCGGTGGGGAGGGCTGGCACGACGTCGTTACCGGCACCGAATAAACCGAGCACCCAAGAAATCCCGTTCATCAAAAGGTCCATGGCACCGCTCGCGCGGAACACGGCCACGCCAACGAGAATGGCGACCAGGTTCGGGATGATCATCACCGCCGTGTGGAAACCGTCCTTCGCGCCTTCCACAAACGCTTCGTAGGCTTGCACCTTTTTATAGCAGGCGAGCCCCAAGAATGCGACGATGATTCCGAACAGCGCGATGCCGCTGATAAAGAGGCTCGAAACGCCGATGGCTTCTGCGGTGAGGTGGCTGAAGTAGACCATGATGGCGATGACGCAAGCCGTAAGGCCGCCAATCCAGGCGAGAGTTACGGGGTCCTTGAGTTTCACCTTCTGGAAAAAGCTGAGCGAAACAATGCCCGCAATGGTGCTGAAGAACGTGGCGAGCAGGATGGGGAGGAAAACGTCGCTCGGGTTTGAAGCGCCCATTTGTGCGCGGTAAGTCATGATGCTTACGGGAATCAGCGTAAGGCCGCTCGCGTTCAGCACGAGGAACATGATTTGCGAATTGCTCGCGACAGTCTTGTCTTCGTTCGGGTTCAGGTCCTGGAGTTCCTTCATTGCCTTCAAGCCCATTGGGGTGGCGGCGTTGTCGAGCCCGAGCATGTTCGCGCTGATGTTCATGAGCATGGTTCCCACTACGGGGTGGCCCTTCGGAATTTCAGGGAACAGGCGGCTGAACAGCGGTTCAACAATCTTTGCCAAAATCTGAACGGCGCCGGCCTTTTCGCCAATCTTCAGGATGCCGAGCCACAAACTCAAAATGCCGGTAAGGCCAATGGCAATTTCGAAAGCCGTCTTCGACATGTCGAATGCACCGAGAATCGCCTTGTTGAAAATGCCGGAATCGCCAAATGCGAGCCATTGCACCATGCAGGCTACAAAGGCACCGAAAAAGAAAATAAGCCAAATAACGTTCAAGACCATGACTTAAAGTTATAAAAAATAACCGAACCGCTCCAAGCGATGGAACGAGTCTGGGGTGTACGTTGTCGGAAAATCTTGCTTAAATCAAGTCCGATACGAGTTCTTTTCCGTCGTCTAGGCGGTGGATGCTGAACTTCGCGCGGATCTTGGAACTGCTCCTGCCTTCGCCCGTGCTGTCGTAGATTCCGAATGTCGCCGGATTTCCGCCCTTGGGAAGGCTCGTGGAACCGGGATTCACCATCAGCACGCCCTTGAAGTTCTGCTCAAGTTGAAAAATGTGCGTGTGCCCGAAAAGGTAGGCGTCGATGTCGCGGTTTTCTTCGACGTTTGAGGTTCCGTTCGCATTGGCGACGCCGTTCGCGGTCTTTGTGCATCCGGAGTTCCTTTCGATGCAGTCAAGGGCGTTCTTCGGGAAGCATTCCGGCATAAAAATGTGGCCGTGGCTTAAGAACAAACGAATTGTCCGCGCTGTCCCGTCTGCGTTTTTCACGGCGTCTTCCACCACGGCGAATTCGTCCTTGATGGGGAAGTCGAGCATCATTAGGTCCACTTCGGCATCGCAGTTACCGCGCACCGCGACGATTTTATCCTTGTACGGCTCCAGCGCCTCCACGACGCCCATGGGGCCGTGACCTGCGGGAAGCGGATTTCTTGGACCGTGGTAAAGCGTGTCGCCCAAAAGGAAAATTTTGTCGCAGTGGAGCTTCTCGAAGTAGGCGAGGGCTGCCCGCGCCGCATCTGCGGAACCGTGAATGTCGGAAAGAATCAATGCACGCATGCGTGCAATGTAGTAAAATGCGGACTATGAAGATGGAATGAAGTATGGGGTTTCTTGGAAAATGATGGACCAAATCTAAAAAATGATGGACCAAATCTTAATTTTACCTGTTTTGGGTTGTAAAATTTAGAACAAATTAATTTGAAAATGGGCTTGCAAACGATTTTGCAACCGTTTTTCGCATTTTATGATGGACCAAATCAAAGATTTTTCCAATTTGGTCCTGCAAAAAACGAGTCCTGACGAAAATGAACCTGTTTTTTACCCTAAAGTATTGCGAACAACATAAAAAATAATGAGCCGAAATGCATTTTTTTTGCTTTTTAGTCCATCAATTTTGCGAAATTTCAGTTTTCAAATCTTAATTTACGCTCGCCCGAGTTTTTTTGTGGGTGCGTTTTTGAGCACACTTGCGGCGCAGCCGCCAAACTTTCCCCTTGACTCTAGTCTCTAGCCCCTATCCCCTAAACCCTGGCCACTAATTTCTATATTTCCCCTAAAATCATAGGAGCTGTTCTTATGAACAAGAAATACCTTTTGGCAGTTGTTGCCAGTACGCTTATGTTTGCCGCTTGCGGCGACGAAGTTACCGAAATCAATGAAATCCACCAGGACGGCATGGCCGTGCTCGAGGCTGGCGAAAAGCTTTCGGAGCAGGCTTGCGACACGGCGAACGTGGGCGAGATGCTGTTTGTTGCGGATTCCAGCGAAGTGTTCTTCTGCGACGGCGAATCCTGGCAGACGCTCAAGGGCGCGGATGGCAAGGACGGTGTTGACGGAAAAGACGGCGCCGATGGAGTTGACGGCAAGGATGGTGCCGACG
>JAKSIM010000083.1 GCA_024398845.1 Fibrobacter sp.
AGTGCGGCTTCGAAGACAAGAGCAACGCCAAGTTTCTCGAGGAATCCAAGGCGCGCCTGCAAGACAAGTCCTACGCCAAAAAACTCGCCTCCTACGGCTACAAGGTTCCTGGGGAATATCTCTAGGGTGACTTCCGCATCGCGTTTTTTAGGCGCGTTTAATTCACCCAATTTTTTTAGTTAAAGTAGTAGCTCACTCCGCCGATTCCTGCCCAGTGCATGCCATTGAAGTCTCCAAAGACGTTAATGGCGCCTGCGCGGAATTCCCAATGTTTGTTAAGGCGGTATCCTGCGGTAATGTATTCTGTGAATGCCATTGGCAATTCAAAGTTGGCTTGGACTGTGGTGGATTCGTCGCGTCCGCTTTCGGAGTGTGGCGGCCGGTAAATAGAAATGGAATAATTCAAGGAAAACGGTCCCAGATAGGCGCTGGCGTAACCACCATAGACTAGGGCTAGGTCTATTGACGATGATTCGCTGAATTCCCCATGTCCCAAAGAGTAATCTTCATTCCATGGGTATTGGGTGCAATAGTAACTTGTTCCGCTATATTCGTAATTGTTGAAAAAAATCCATGCCCCCAAAGATGCGCCTATTTCAAAATGTTCGGTATTAACACCAAGTGTGACAAATGCATTTGTGCCGTTGTCGAGAGATGCGCCGAAACTCCAGAGTATAATGTCGTATTTTCTTAGTCGGTCAAATCCTCCAAAAACCACAGGGTACTTTATGTTGTATGTAGCGTCAACATCTCTTTTTACGAGTATCTGCGCGTCTTCTTTGCAATGCTCTATGTTTTTGCATGAGCCTAGACTGTTGGTAATGCCGTGTATTTTTTCTTGTTGTGTTTGACCGACTCTAACACCCAACGAAGTGCGCCATTTTGCGGTGTTGGGCTCTTGATAGGTACTTGCTCCTCGAACTTCCGGGGCTGCGGGAACATCCGTAGAGATTTTCTCTATATGTTTATAGTTGCCGCTAATGGAACACCCCGAAAAGAGCATCGTGATTGCTGCGATGCCAAGGCAGAACGTGAACTTGAAATTTATTTTCAAAAAATCCATATCCCCAAAATACAAATAATGCGATTGATTTGAATACGTTGTGCAAGTTATGCTGATGAAATGTAAAATAACGAACTTGAATTACAATAGGTAATCCATGCGAATATTTCGCATGCTTTCGAATAAATTAGCTTTTAAAGTTGAACTGCCCTTTGTTAAGCTCTTGATTTCTTCGCGGATGCTTTTGCGGTGGCTCGCCTTCGAAAACTCGCAGGTGCAGGTGAATTTTTTGATGTCTGCGTCTTCGGCGTATTCAATGATTTCGGACTCTTCACAATAGCACAGCGGACGAATGATGCTGCACGGGTACTTTTCGTATGGGACCATCGGCGGCATTCCGCTGAACTCGCCCTTGTAGAGCATGTTCATCAATAGCGTTTCCACGATGTCGTCCATGTGGTGGCCAAGGGCAATCTTGTTGAACCCGTTTTCGCTTGCGAACTTGATGAGTTCGGTGCGGCGCTGCGTACTGCACCAGTAGCAGTTGAGTTTGCGGCTTTCCTTGAGGCGGCCTTCAACGGCAACGTCCTTGAAGTAGAACGGAATCTGCGGGAAGTCTTTTGCGAAGTTCTGCAAGAATTCACGCGGGGCCTGGTCGGCAAAATCGCTCTGGATGTGGAGGGCCGCAATTTCGCAGTTCGGCAAGAATTTGCCCATGCGGTTTGCCAGCTCCATCAGGAGTACGCTGGAATCCTTGCCCCCGCTTACCGCAATGAGTACGCGGTCACCGTCTTCAATCATGTTGAAGTCGTGAATGGCCTTCGTGATTTTTTTGCTGATGCGTTTGCGAATTTGGTTTGCCATAAAAATTGAATTAAATAAAAAAGCCCCTTGCGGGGCCTTTTTGTATAAACGACTTTTTTATTAGTCGTCGGTCAAATGAGTCGGCATCAGGAGGAAGCTGAAGCCCATGTCTTCGCCCACCGGTTCAATGATGCAGGCTCCAATCGGGTTGTTCATCTTCATGATGGTTTCTTCGCTCTTGCACATACCAAAGATTTCGGTGATGTAGCGACCGTCAAAGCCAATGCTAAAACTGCCTTCGCCATTGTGGGTTACGGCGAGGGCTTCGCGAGAATCACCGCCGACATCCGGGTCGCTTGCACTGAGTTCCATGGTGTTGCCGTCAATCTGCAGGCGGACCTTGTGAGTGCGGGCGTTGGCCATAGAGATCACGCTGCACATTTTGTTTTGGAATTCAACAGTGTTGAGCTGCACGGTGCGTTCAAACGTCTGCGGAATCACTGCGCGGTAGTTAGGATACGGGCCTTCGAACAACTTGGAAATTACCTGGGTAGAACCGGTGTTGAACAAGATGTGCGTGGCGGAGGTGCGGACTTCAATAGTCGCATCGGCCTTGGCCATGTGCAAAATGTGCTGCAGAGCCTTTTTCGGAATAATGGCTCCGTTAGAAAGTGTTGCGCCTTCGCGGTCAATGGTGGCGCGGCCCAGACGGTGACCGTCGGTTGCAATCATAGAGATCTTGCCGTCCTTGGCTTCGAGGTAAACACCATTCAAGCTAAGGCGGATGGAATCGGTAGAGCAGGCGAACATGGTCTTTTCGGCGAGGAATGCGAGCTCGCTTGCCGAGAAGCTGAGCGATTCGCCGTCTTCGACTTCGGGGAACGGAGGGAAGTCGCTGGCATCGAATCCGGTGATGCTAGCCTTACCGCGTTCACTCCACTGAATCTTCGCGAGGTAGTCCTGCACGTCGACGCTCACCGTGGTGATGCTCGGGTCGACGAGACTCTTGACGAGTTCCAAAAGCTTGCGGGCGTTGATTACGACGGAACCGTCGCGTTCGCCTTGAACTTCGACCTTGACCCTGATACCGAGGTCCAAGTCGGTTGCGCTCACTTCGAGGAAGTTTCCTTCGAGGCGCAAGGAGAAGTTATTGAGAATTTGGATGGTCGACTTGTTGGGGACGGCGTTGATGGCCGATTGCAACACTTCGAGGAAAACACTTTTATTGATTTGGAACTTCATAAATTAGGCACCCCTTTGAATCAATGTCGTTCCGACAAAGAATACAACAGCTAAAACGGCGAGGGCTACAATTACCCACTTGTTCATGGCATTGGTCTTTTTCGGCACAAAATTCTTGGCGTTTTGTTTAGCGCGCCTGCGTTCAGTTCGGCTCATGATATGTCTCCATTAGTTTTTACGATTAAAAACTACTATTTTTTAAAACTGAAAGAGGATTTTTATGGACAAAACAACGTTAAATAAGCTCAAAAACAAAGCGGCCGGGTTTGCCTCGAGTGCCTTGACGCGAATTGAACTTGCTGCGGAGGAAAACCGCCTCAAAACGAGGTTCCAGACTTTGGGTCAAAAGCTGTACCAAGCCGTCCAGGGGGACCTTTTGAATGCTATGAAAGATGATCCGCAGGTGGTCGCCTTGATTGGTGAAATTGAAGAAATCAAAAAGAAGATTGCCGACCTCGAAAACAAGGTCTCCGGCAACGAATCGGATGCTCAGTGAAAAAGGTAGAGATACACGTATTCCCCGATAAGACGTCGGGTAGCAAAAATTACAGGTTTACCCTAGTTGGGTTTGCCGTCGCCGTTGCGTGCGTTGTACTTTCGGTAGTTGGCTTTATTGTATTCTCGCCTAATGAGATTGCAGACAACGTATCAAACGGGAACGTACTTGCGGTTTACCGTCAAAACAAGGTTATCGAAAAAGAAATCAAGCAGATTCGCGAATCGGTCGATGAATCCATATTGAAGGCCGAAGAAGTCCGCGTGATTCGCGATAGCACTGTTTATTTGGGTGGCCTTGGCTTTACGCTTGAAGATAATTCCGATAGCGCTGCGATGGATGGTCCGCGCAAGAGCCTAAACGAAATGGAAGCTAACTTTCGCAAGTTGATTGATAGCCTGAACGCCCACCCTGAATTGGCTGCCGCTGTGCCTGTGATTCATCCGTTCAAAAATGGGCATGCCATTAAGAACCGGTATGCAATGATTTACGATACGTTCACGGAACAGGAACTTCCGCATTTGGGCATTGACTATGTGGCCCAAGTGGGTGATACGGTGGTGGCGACTGGGGCCGGAACTGTAGTTGAAGTTCGTTCCCATCGTGGTTTTGGACTTTCCATTAAGTTGGAACACATCCCCAAGGTTCGCACCTTTTATGCGCATTTGGGCAAGGCTCTGGTGCAGCAGGGCGCTAAGGTTAAGCGTGGAGACCCGATAGCCATTATTGGCGAGAGCGGTCGCGAATCTAGTGTGGCCTTGCATTACGAAGTACGCTTGAATGGTGTTGCTGTGAATCCCGAAGAATTCTTTATAACAAAGTAATGTGAGGACGGGCATGAATTCGTCTCCTTTTGAACAGAACATCATCGCCATGGTGTGGGACTGCGACAAGACCCTCATCAGTTCGTACATGCAAGAACCGCTGTTTCGCCATTATGGTGTGGACGGTGCCAAGTTCTGGCGAGAGGTGAACGGACTCCGCGCTTATTACGGCAAACAGGGAATTGCGGTAAATCAGGACACCTGCTACCTGAACCACATTCTGACTTACGTGAAGGCTGGAATTTTCAAAGGGTTGAACAACAAATTGCTTCGCGAGTTCGGCAAGGAACTGACGTTCTACCCGGGGCTTCCGGACTTCTTTGGCGAAGTGAAGCGCCTGATTGAAGAAGACCCGAAGTACAAGGCGTTCGACATTCGCCTGGAACATTACGTGGTGAGCACCGGATTTGCGGAAACTATTCGTGGTAGTGCCATTGCCCCGTTTGTGGAGGGAATCTTCGGATGCGAATTCATCGAAGCTCCGGCGCAGCCCGGATTCTGTGATAGTGCCGAGGCATTGGTTGTGGCGCAGGAGGCCGCGCGACTGCAGGGCGAGTCCGGAAACGGTGAAATTGCGCAAATCGCGAGTGCCCTCGACAACACTTCCAAAACGCGCTACCTTTTTGAAATCAACAAGGGCAGCAATAAGTACCCCGAGACAATCGACGTGAATTCTTCGATTGCCCGCGAAGTACGCCGCGTGCCGTTTGAGAACATGGTGTACGTGGCCGACGGCCCGTCGGATGTGCCCGCTTTTAGCATCTTGAACTACAATGGCGGTTCCACTTTCGCCGTGTACCCCAAGGGCGATGTGAATGCCTTCAAGCAGGTGGATGCGCTGCGTCGCGACGGACGCGTGCAGATGTTCGGCGAGGCCGACTACACGAACGCCAGCCAATCCTGGCTTTGGCTCACCGAAAAGGCGCGCGCCATTGCTGATAAAATTGTGGAACGAAAAAAAGTCGCGATTAAAAACAGCGCCGGAGCCCCACCGAGCCACTTGACGTAAGAGAATTCTAACTACTTGACGAATTTATAACGGCCAAGCAAATCAAAGTATTTTGCTTTGGATGAAATTCCTGTCCGCGGAGTTTTTCTGCGAATGGCCGTTGTTTCGGAAGGTGATTTATCGGGAATAATGTAATACGATTCCGTGTAATTCTGAATTTCATTATCCTCTATAATACTGGCCTTTTCAACAAAGCCTTTTTCGGTGTCGTTGTATTCAAAGATCATTTCAATGGTGTCGTTCTTTGTGACAGATGAAACAGTTTGGCATTTGAGAGGATTGTCTGCGGATTTCGTATATGTGTAGATGAAAGCATCCGATGTGTCATCATCTAATATTACTTTGTTTGTGCTGATGATGGAATCATTTTTTAGATATTCATCTGTTATAGTGATTTGCGATTTTGTTTTTAATACGATGTGCTTGTGATTTTTAGTCATCCAGGATTCTGATTCTTGTTGCTCTGAAAGGTTACTTGCGTTTTCTTTAATGGTATCGCCCGAAAAAACGGTTGCTTATATTGGCAAGGTATGCTGATTTCCAAAGGGCCTCGATGCAATCTTTGGCGAATGAAGTTGTTGCGGATAAAACGAGCAAAAGAAAAACAAGCTGTTTCATTTTTTACCATGTTTTTTTAAGGTCGCCTAAAAAATAACTTTATTTTTTCAGGGCACCTCTAAAAATTGCTTTACACAGAGTGTCATCCGTGCGACTCGGCCATAGAGGCAAGCAAGCTTGCCTCTGCGGCGTTCGTCTAAAACGGATGTGGTTAAGAAAATTTGAGTGAGACCGAGCGATGGCAGGAATGAGTAGTTCAAAAGCCGAATGTCGCGAGTAAACTTGTTTACTCATGACCGAGGCCAGGAATTGGCATATGTGCA
>JAKSIM010000084.1 GCA_024398845.1 Fibrobacter sp.
GTAATCATAGATGTTTATCTTGTTTTTCGAGAACATAATCCCGCCTTTGCCGACATGTCAACAACTATTGTTAAATATACATTTTTTCACAGAAAAAATTCCAGATTTATTCAAGATTTGTCCACAGTCACACTTTAGAATTAAAACTGGTTAAAGAATTCCCAGGTCGTCTTCGGAACCCACGACCCCCATTCGCCGCCATCTTTGGGTTCCCACTCATGGCCTCCGTTGAAAGTGCACCATTTCACAGGGAATCTCGGGTCGACAGTTTTGTAATCGTAGCAAACATGGTTGCCATAGCCGGGGTATTCCTGCGCCTTTTCGCCGGAGGCGTCCGTGCCGCCAACACCGTTATTGCGAAGGATCCTGTCGCGGGCGCTACGGCCGAGTTGCGGCGTGCAGAGGCCATCGTTATTGCCAACAGTGCCCATCCAGGCAATCGGTTTCCCTGTATTCTTGGGCAAATAAATGTTGATGTCCGCTGTCGCATAAACGGCCATGGCACGGAACCTGTGTTGCATATCTTGCGCCAGGGAATTCGTAAACATGGCACCAAAACTGAATCCCGTCGAGAACACGCGCGTCGTATCGATGCAAAGATTGTCTTCCAAATATGTCAACAGCTCGTCAATGAAAATATGGTCCTTGTTATCGAACACACGCCAAGGCGAGCCGTCCGTATAGCCGTGCGGGGCAACAAAAATGGATGTATGTTCCGTATCAATGTCAATCAGGCGGTAATAATGTTCGTCTTCCACAGTACTTTTTGCGCTGCCACCCATGCAATGCATACCAAAAATCAAACGGTACGGCTTGCTGTTATCGTAATTCTTCGGAACATCGAGGTAAACTTCGTGTTCAATGCCCGCGCTAGTGTACTTAAAAATATGGTTGAGCAAATTCGGCTTGCCGCAGCCCTTGGAAGGCCTCGCTACATTCTTGAGCGCGTAACCAAAGCTAAACTGTTCCTCTTGCGGAAGCGTATCCTTCGCAGGCGTTTTCTGCAACACGAGTTCAAGAACCGTATCCAGGGACGAAATCGGCACATTCAAGGTGTCAAAGCCATCCGCCACGACACGAAGCGTTTCGCCCGGCACGGCAGACTTTTGCAAGGCAGCTTTTGTCAATGCGTTCACAGACGACGCGCCAAGCAAGGCATCCGACGAAAAAGACGATTCCCCACTGGCATTTACGCTAAATCGAACGAATTTTTGCAAGTCGCCATAAGAAATTCTCACAAAGTATACGCCCGCAGCCTTGGGCATTCCGTTTTCAACACGATTCCCCATCACGTCGAAATAGCGGATATCCGACGCCGACGCCTTATAGAACGCGCCTCCGCGCAAGGCTGCCGTATTCGAATCTACGGAAACTTCGTCCTCATGGATTTTGAAATTTCCTTTTTCGTCGGTTTGCGTCCGCACGTTTTCCTTGAGCAACAAAACATCGGCGCCCGAAACCGCCTTGCCAAGCGAATCCGAAACGTTACCGGACACCGTGTACGAGAATGAAAGCGAACAAAATCCAGCAACAAGCGCTGCAGACAATGCGAAAAAGTGTCTCACGACAACCCCCTTTTTTTGGTTTTACGTTTTCAAAAAATAGTCCCTTTTTTTAGCAGCAAAACAAAAAATTCTACAGAATCGTAGACACGTTTGTCCACAAAAAAAATGAAAATAAAATCATATGAATGTAGACATTTTTGTCCACAGGCAAGTCAAAATTTCATTGCGTTACAAAAGGGCTAAAAGTAGTTTTACAAATAACAAGGAGTTCGTATGAATACTACAAAGAAAGCATTTGTTTTAAGCCTCGCTACTGCCATTTGTGCATTCGCCGCACAATACGAGGGCGAATCAGCAACGCTCTCAGGAGGAGCAAAAAATGTCAACAGCGCCGACGCCTCGGGAACGGGCTACGCCGACATGCAGGAAGGCAACATCACCTTCACGGGAGTCACCGCAGAAAGTGCCGGCAAGTACCTTTTGACAATCCACTACAAGGCCTCGGACGACAAGATTAATTACCTCAAGGTAAACGGGGCTTCCGCCGGAAGCATTGACTTCAAGGCCACAGACAAGTGGACGGACGTATCAACGCCCGTCACGCTCAAGGCTGGCACGAACTCCATCGCACTTGAAAAATTCTGGGGATGGATTAGCGTGGATTACATCAGCATTGACCCGTACCAGTCGCAGGCATTCAACCTTAGCGCAACACCTGTCACCAAGAACGCGACCGGAGCCGCCCAGAAGCTCTACAGCTTTTTGTGCGAGAACTTCGGCAAGAAGACCATCAGCGGTATCATGACAGGCGACATGAGCGCATACACCAAGGGCGCAGATTTCAAGACCCACGACGATCCGAAGGACATCTACAACCGTAGCGGCAAATACCCCGCCCTCGTAGGCGTCGACTTCTTATTTGCTTCGGGCCCGAACGCTTCGACCTCATGGAACATGGAATACACGGAAAAAGCCATCAGTCTCGCGAAGGACTTGTGGAAGCAGGGTGGCATTCCTGCATTTACCTGGCACTGGAAAGACCCGCTCGACAAGAAGGACGCCTTCTACATCCAGAGTGCCGCAAACGGCGGCGAATACACAGACTTCAACTTTGCGACAGGCTTCAAGAGCGGCACCACCGAATGGGACACTCAAAGTGCTGCCTACAAAGGAATTGTCGCCGACATCGACCACATCGCGGACTACTTCCTTGAACTGCAGAAGGACAGCGTAGCCGCCATCTTCCGCCCGCTGCACGAAGCCGGTGGCAAGTGGTTCTGGTGGAGCATCAACAACGGCAAGCAATTCGCCGCCCTCTACCGCTTGGTTTTTGACCGCATGGTAAACGTCAAGGGCGTAAGGAATCTCGTGTGGGTTTACAATCCCGAAAGCGCAAACGTCACCGACTGGGATCCGGGCAAGGAATACTACGACGTGATTTCCATTGACATCTACGCAGGCGACAACGACAATTCCAGCCAATCCAGCGCATTCGACAAGTACAAGACCGCAACGAACGCAACAAAAATCATCGCCCTCAGCGAAAACGGCCCGATTCCCGACATCAAGAACATGGTGAGCGACGAAGCCGTATGGAGCTGGTGGATGCCCTGGTACGGCACCTGGAGCGGCAAGTGGCCCGGCCAGACAAGCAACAGCGTCTGGAAAAGCAACATGGAAGACGAGCGCGTGCTCACCATCGACAAAATGCCCGGCTGGGACAAGTACAAGCCGTCGGCAACACCTTCCGAAAATCCGACATCGTCAAGCGACCCGGCAAGCAGCTCCAGCGAAACACCCGCAAGCAGCAGTTCCAGCGTAACACCCGCGGGCAGCTCCAGCAGCGAAGGCACCGCACATCTCGCAAAAATTGAATATTTGAGCGGCGCGGAAGCAATCATCGGCGTGTTCGACATGAACGGGCATTACATTGGCAAGGACGCTTCGCTCACGGGTCTCGCCAAGGGGAAATACGTGGTTCGCTCTAAAGTAGCAAACCACATTTCAAACCAAATTCTTATTAAAAAGTAAAAAACAAAACGGGCCACTAAATCGGAAAGACTTCCTTTTAGTGACCCTATTTTTTTCGTTTTACAATTTACTTTGCGGCGCAGGCACCAACAACACCAAGCATGTCGCGCTCAAACTTCTTTTCATTCAGGAATACGGCTTGCAAAAGAGTTTGCACCGTATAGTTCTTTTGTACTTCACCAAAAGCGCACTGGCAAGCTTTTTTATTGCCCTTGAAATCGTCCGTACATTCCTTCATAAAGGCCTTTTCCATTTCTGGAGTAAAGTTCGCAGGGAGGCACGGAGAAATCAATTCATAGCCCCACTTTTCAAAGTCTTCGACTTCGCCATTGACGTTTGTGGCGCTCATGAGCTTATAGAGGAGCGTTTCATCTTTCACTAGGCGTTCGTACGCACACTGGCAGGACTTTTTGGATTGCCTTTTGCCAAGAACATCGTCGGCTTCGTCGGTACACTCGTCCACAAAATTAGACTTGAACGTTTTGTTGCTCAAGAGGGCCTGCAAAATCATGAGGTCACTCGCCGAGAGAACCATTTCGGTAGAAGGCTTGCCCGGAGCTGCTTGAGCAGGAGCGGACTTCGTTTGAGACGCTGCTTGAGCTACTTGAGTTGATGTCTTGGGTTGAGCTGCACCTGCTGCGGCGACGAGCGAGCCCGTGGCAGAGCCAGCGGGGTTACCCGCAGCATTGCATTCCAAACGAGCATTCACCACAAAATCCATGTAGCCCGGAGCCTCCTTCCCCATCACGAGTTGCGATTCCATTTTTCTGAATTCGCTTTCGGAGTACTTCGCTTCAAGTTTTTGCAGGACACAGTTACAAACGGCCTTGTCGGTACCCGCAGCGCAGCTCGTCATAAAATTTGTTTGAGTTTCCGTGCTAAAAGCACCCATCATTGTTGCCGAAAGAATTCCAGCAAGAATTGCGTTCATAAAGCCTCGTTGTTAAAACATTCAAAATTTTTTTTAAATATACATAATCACCTTGTTGAGGAGCCACTCTTCGCATTTTTTAAGCAAATCCCCACAGGCAGCCACCAAAACACGAACGAAAACGAGGAAAAATCCTCAAACTATTGACAAACGAGGGTAAAATGCTAAATTTTAGGGTACTATGAGCTTAAAATTCGAAACCCCAATTACTGAAGTCCCGCTGTTCCACCAGGGTAAAGTACGCGACATGTACGACCTCGGCGACAGCTTCCTGATGGTCGCTAGCGACCGTCTTTCCGCCTTTGACGTGGTTCTCCCCACCCCGATTCCGGGTAAGGGCAAGATCCTGAACCAGCTTTCTCTGTTCTGGTTCAAGCAGCTTGGCATGAAGAACCACCTCATCACCGCCGACGTGAACGAATATCCGGAAGTGCTCAAGAAGCACGCCGACTACCTCCGCGGCCGCTCCATGATCGTGAAGAAGGCAAACCGCCACTCCGTGGAATGCATCGTACGCGGTTACATCGTGGGTTCCGGCTGGAAGGACTACCAGAAGACGGGCCGCATTTGCGGTCACGTGCTTCCCTCCAACCTGCAGCTCTGCCAGAAGCTCGAAAAGCCGCTCTACACGCCCAGCACCAAGCCGGATGTGGGTCACGATGAAAACATCAGCTTCGAGCAGACCTTCGACATCGTTGGCGAAAAGGTGGCAACAACCCTTCGCGACATGTCCCTTGAAATCTACACCAAGGCCCGCGACTACGCCGCCTCCAAGGGCATCATCCTCGCCGACACCAAGTTCGAATTCGGTGAAATCGATGGCGAAACCATCCTCATCGACGAAGTCCTCACTCCGGACTCCAGCCGCTACTGGCCTGCCGACAAGTACCAGGTGGGCAAGAACCAGGAAAGCTTCGACAAGCAGTACATCCGCGACTGGCTCGAAACTCTCGACTGGGGCAAGTGCTACCCGGGTCCGGAAATCCCTGCCGACGTGGTGAAGAACACCCTCGACAAGTACATCGAGATTTTCGTGCGCCTCACCGGCAAGCAGCCCGAACTCTAATAGGAATTTTCGCCTATGAAAATCGCCCTCGGTTCACCCGAGGGCTTTTTTCTGTTATTGGCTAATGTGTCATTTGGATACCCAAAATTGCCTCAGACCCTTGCAAATACTG
>JAKSIM010000085.1 GCA_024398845.1 Fibrobacter sp.
CGCTCCGCGCCCAGGTCACAAAGTCCAAGACTGCCATGCAGAAGCTCGTGAAGACGTACTTCTACTGCGGTTAATTCTTCGCCTAGCGAATTCTACCCGCAATAAGCAACAAAAGACGCCTCTTTGGAGGCGTTTTTTTTGCTTTTTTCAAAATCCATTGCTAATTTTATTTTCATGAAAACAACAAAGAACATTTTGCTTACTTCCATTGTCAATTCCAACCACAACGCAAAGCTGGAATATTACGCCTTTACGGCAGACAATTTGAATTCCGTATACTGCAGTGCCATTTCGGCATCGGAAGCGGGGACCAAGTTTGCGCTCTCGAACTACCCCATCGACAGCATTGTAGTTCTTGGACCGCAGGAAGCCTGCAATAAAAAGGACTTCGGCAAAAAGTTCGCCCTATGCGACAGCGTGATGAATGGGAATTCGGCCTTCGAAGTTTACTGTAATCGCATTTCACAGCACATTTGCTGCATTGACTGCGACTGGCCCGACATTGACGCTCTCATTACCGACGAGGAACGCCAGCACATTCAAGAACTTGGAAAGATTTTTGAACAACTGGATGGAAGAACCAAGGAACTTATTCGCCGCAAGGACCTGTTCCATTACTTTAGCATACATCCCGACGAATTTATGGCAATGACTGCACAGTCGCAGCAAACCATCAATGCAGAACGCTGGGTTAAACACAAAATGTTCTTGCGCCTTTCGGAATCGTACAAAATGCGTTCCATGGACAGGAACAAGAACGTCACGGCAACATTCCTCCCCCTAAGCACCGGGAATACAGCCGCCCCTATAGACAACATAACCTCTATTTTCAGCTTTTTGTACGAAGACAAGGTTGACGAAATCAACCTCTACATCGATTTTCAGAATCTTGAAAAAGCCGACTCCTTCATTTTGGAATCCATCTTGAGCATTCTCAACAGGAATTCGTCGGTCAATTTCCATACCCGTTGCATTATCGCCACTAGGCACCACCCCAATGAATTCACTGCCGAAATCAAGAACGAAATCAGCCGATACAACTTAGAAAATCTATTCTCTGGCTTGAATTCGTTTTTGCAGTACGGTAAAGTCGACATTCTCAAGTTCTTTTGGCAAGACAAGGCCGAGAAGAACAAGGATATCGCCGACATGATTAGCGGCATGGAATATGTGGATACCGGCATTTCGCTTTGCAACATCGAAAACCTCAAGTATGGCATTCGCATCATCAAGGACGTGATTTCTAGAAATGACGTAAACTACGAAGACGAAGAAAGTCTCGTTTTCAAGATTCTCTCCGATAGAATCATCGAAGATTACGGCGATATGCTCAAGGGCGAAGAACCAAGTGTCATCGAACTTTTAAAATGGGCAAACCGCAAGCATTTATACCAACAGATGCTCACCATCATTGAATCTTGCATTCCC
This sequence comes from Fibrobacter sp., assembly GCA_024398845.1. GTDB lineage: Bacteria > Fibrobacterota > Fibrobacteria > Fibrobacterales > Fibrobacteraceae > Fibrobacter. The sequence goes on from JAKSIM010000085.1 coordinate 1,429, forward strand.
GACGATCTTATTAAGCGCGGCATTTACTACTACGCCGATTCCGAGGAACAAAAGGAAGTCTTTAAAGCAGAATACAAAAAGATGTTCTTGGAAGAAGACCCGCGCTTTAGGTACGCCTTTTACAAGCCGAACCACCACTTTATTAAAACGTACGGCAGAAACCTTTTGGACCACAAAAAGGAGAAAATGCAAAAGACCTACGATTATGCCGATATGCGCGTCAAGGAAACTGAAAGCGATACGACCATGATCAAGGCCTTTACGATTGTCGAAAACAAGGAACTCCTAAAGGAACTGCTCTTCTTCTATTACCATGTGGGCGATGTTCGCAACGAAATCAACCACGCCGGCAGCGATAGTGAATTCTTCCGCTCTACGGAATTTATTACCAAAAACCACTGCATCGAAAAGATTTCGGAGGTCATTGACCGATTCATTTTTGTATACCAAAAGGTTTTGAACAGCATTGAAGGCAAGCCTTACGAACCGCACATTGTGAACCTTGACGAAATGAAGACCTTCTTGAACGCAAGGCCCCCAATGGCGAAAAAGGCGCCCGTCCAAACAGCCGATAGCGATGCCAAGGCCGATGAACAGGGAAATAAGCCGAGCGCCAGTACCAAGGACAACACCGAAGAAGAAAAAATCGAGCTTCCGCAGTTTTTGTTAGACTTTTTGGCACAGCCGCTGCCCGAACCCGTTAGCGATTCCGCGGAACCCGCCACAACAGCAAGCGAGCCCACAGCAGCAAACGAACCCGCCGCAGAGCCCGCTGTAGCACCAAGTGCAGAACCTGAACCCGTCGCAAAAAAAACGCGCGTTTCCAAGACGCGCGCTACCAAAAGTAAAACAGCAAACAAGTAGGCTACTTTAAGCGGCGGTAGAACGCCGCCAAAAGAGCTCCCGAAATATTGTGCCAGACGCTAAAGATGGCGCCCGGTACCGTGGCCATGGCCAAATTCGGGAAAGAAGTCCCCGCAAGCGATGTGGCGAGGCCGGAATTCTGCATACCGATTTCGACGGACAAGGCCTTCTTTTTTGCAATAGGGAACTTAAGCAGGCGGGCAATGCCGTAACCGCAGGCATAGCCAAGCATGTTGTGGAGTATAACCACAGCAAAGATAATCGCCCCCGTCGAGAGGATTCGTGCGGCGTTGTGGCTCACGACCGTCACCACAATTAGGCAAATGCCAATGACCGAAATCATGGGTAAAACCTTGACGAACTTATCGATGAAACGACCAAAGAAGTGGTTCACCACAAAGCCAAGCGCAATTGGCACAATCACCACCTGCACAATGGAAAGGAACATCGATAGCATATCGACAGAAACCGTAGTACGCAGCAGAAGATACGTAATTGCCGGCGTCACGAGCGGAGCAAGCAGCGTATTCACCGCCGTCATGCCCACAGAGAGCGGGACATCACCACCAGACAGGTAGGTAATCACGTTACTCGAGGTTCCACCCGGGCACGTTCCCACGAGAATGACGCCCACCAAGAGAGCCGCTTCCAAGCCAAAGAGCTTTCCAAGCCCAAAGGCCAACAGCGGCATAATCGTGAATTGGGCGATACAGCCAATAATCACGTCCCGTGGCCGCGTAAACACAACCACAAAATCGTGAGGCTTCATGGTGAGACCCATGCAGAACATCACTATCATTAAAAAATAGGTGATGCAGGTGGTCGGGATCCACACACAGCTCGACGGCACAAAAAGCGCAAGCGCTGTGAGGGCAAGGACAATGGCCGCCATATAGCGGCCAAAAAATTCGCTAATTTTCTCCATTATCTTCATGGCCCGTAATATAAAATTTTAAGCCAGAAGAAACCACTTATACTTTTATCTTTTGGCGGCCGGATATGCGCTTATGCCATTTTTCCAGGCTTCGACGGCGGCATCGGACGTATTGAGAGCCCAATCACCTTCGTTGTCTTCCTTGCTCTGGCTGAACCACATGAGGCCAATGATTTTCGGGAATTTGGTCGGCAGGTCGCGGAACATTTCGTTAATCCACTCGGCCTTGTTGCCACCCTTTTCCGTAGAGGCAAATTCAGCAATGAACATCGGCTTGTCGTAGGCGGAAAGCGCCTTGTACGCTTCCGAGAACACGGTGGAGAAACTCTGCCACGAAGACCAACTCTGGGCCGCCCCCCAGTTGTAACCATCAATAGAAGTATAATCCACGTATTCGTCGCCAGGATAAGCACCCGTGAGGCTAGAGCCAGCACCGCTATTGCTTGCGTTTGTCGTCCACACCCACTTCACGTTCGGGACGCCAATGGTGCGGAAGCGCTTCACAATATAGCGGAAGGCTTCGGCCACCTTGTCGCTCGAATTGTTGACGCCATCCTTGCCGGTTCCCCAGGTGTACCAGTCACCGTTCGCCTCATGCAGCGG
>JAKSIM010000086.1 GCA_024398845.1 Fibrobacter sp.
TGCGTTCACCAGCCATGATTATTCCTTACTTGATGATTTCGGTTACAGAGCCAGCACCAACAGTACGACCACCTTCGCGGATAGCGAAGCGGAGCTGCTTTTCCATAGCGATCGGGGCGATAAGAGTCGTGTGAATGGTCACGGTGTCGCCCGGGGTCACCATTTCAACGCCTTCCGGAAGCTGAATAGTACCGGTAACGTCGGTGGTGCGGAAGTAGAACTGAGGACGGTAGCCGTTCATGAACGGCGTGTGGCGGCCACCTTCGTCCTTCGTGAGAACGTAGATTTCAGCCTTGAATTCGGTATGCGGAGTGACGGACTTCGGAGCGGCGAGAACCATGCCACGGATGATGTCCTTCTTTTCTGCACCGCGGAGGAGCAAACCGACGTTGTCGCCAGCCTGGGCGTCGTCGAGGAGCTTGCGGAACATTTCGACACCGGTGATCACGTATTCGGTGGTTTCACCGAGACCGACGCGTTCGACCTTGTCGTTCAGGCGGACAACACCGCGTTCAATACGACCGGTAGCGACGGTGCCACGACCAGTAATCGTGAAGACGTCTTCGATCGGCATGAGGAACGGCTTGTCGGTTTCACGCTGCGGGAGCGGAATGTATTCGTCGCAGTTGGCCATGAGTTCCATGACCTTGTCCTGCCATTCCTTTTCGCCGTTGAGGGCGCCGAGGGCAGAACCACGGACGATCGGGGTGCCGTCGCCGTCAAATTCGTACTTGGAGAGGAGTTCGCGGACTTCCATTTCGACGAGGTCGAGGAGTTCCGGGTCGTCCACCATGTCGCACTTGTTCATGAACACGACGATCTTCGGCACGCCCACCTGGTGTGCGAGAAGGATGTGTTCGCGGGTCTGCGGCATCGGGCCGTCAGTAGCTGCGACAACGAGAATAGCGCCGTCCATCTGGGCAGCACCGGTCACCATGTTCTTCACATAGTCAGCATGCCCCGGGCAGTCGACGTGAGCGTAGTGACGGTTAGCAGTTGTATATTCGACGTGAGAAGTGTTAATCGTGATACCACGAGCCTTTTCTTCCGGAGCGTTGTCGATTTCATCGAAACGCTTTGCGGAGGCGAGACCGTTTGCAGCCAAAGTGGTGCAGATTGCAGCGGTCAGAGTGGTTTTACCGTGGTCAACGTGGCCGATTGTACCAATGTTGCAATGCGGCTTGCTTCTGTCAAAATGTTCTTTTGCCATTTTTTCCTCTTCTTCAGCAGAAGGTTTATCGCTTCAAGTTCAAGAAACCATTTAGGTTTCCGTATTTTCGCAGAGCATAGGAAGCGGTACTCTTCGAAATTGGAGTCCCAAATTTAGTAAACGTCAACAAATTTGCAAGTTTTTTTCTTTGAAATTTTGCCGAAAACGGGGATTTTCGACTTATCAACAGATTAAGTAGGGAGTCCGGCATGGCATCGGACACCAAAAAAGCTCTTTCGAAAAAACGGCGATTTTACGCAAATTTCAAAGGTTCAATATTTTATTCCTGATTTAATTTCACTTTTTTAACAATTTATCAACAAAATCCACATCTTCAGCAAAAGTTAACAAATCGTCCATTTTATACTTTTGTAAAATCTTGTTTACATTTGATTATTTTACAAAAACTTTACATTTTTTTATCCGTTCCACACTTGCCGACCCTGTACCAATCACAATTTCCAAATTCAATTTTTTCAATACCATCGTTGTCAAAAGACAACTCTTTTTTACAGAAGCATGTCTTTGGACTCTGAATATTTTTTTATAATGTTACATGCAGGGATGAAAGAGGTCTTTATGAAACGGTTTAGTACATACTCCGCGCTTTTTTGTTGCGCGTTACCTCTAGTCATCGGCTGTACCGAGTCCACGACAGCTACACACGAACCTGAATACGTGCTTGTAGACAATGCATGGCTCCTTCGCGGAAACATAGATTACCTTATCTACGCAAATGGCGTCGTAACAGCAGCAAACGGAGACACCATCGGAAGCATCAAGCTTTCAAACGCTGGAAGTGGGGCAATCATTTCCAACCTGACAGGCGAAGTACTCGTAAGCTACGTCAACATCAATGAGCTCGAAATCCTTACACCGCCAGCTCCAGAGCCAGATCCAATCCCGGAGCAGCCAATCTCCAACGAAACAATAGTAACAAGCACAAGTACTCCCGCGGTAAAATCAAGTGCACAAAAAACGGAAGTGCCAACTGCAGCCTGGCTTTACAAGAAGAACGGCTCACTCTACATGATTTTCGCTAATGGAGCCGTCACAACTCCGACAGGTGACCTTGCAGGGATGTTCACCGTCACCCAGGGTACACAAGGCTCCATTTTCCTAACAGACGGTTCCGTCCAAGGCGAATCCGTGGACCTTGGGAAACTGGAAATCATTTCCCTCGATAATCCATCCACGGCAAAGTCTTCCTCTAGCGCACAAAAGCAAAACAACCAGCAAAATAATCAGCAAAAACAATCTAGCGCAGCAAAGAGCAGTTCCAGCACAACCCCGACACAAACTAACGAAACAAGCGGATGCCCGACAATCAAGACAAAGGGCGGTGGCGGAAGTGGCTGGGCCACACGCTATTGGGACTGCTGCAAGCCAAGCTGTTCGTGGAACGAAAACGCAGGAGGACATACCTCCAAGCAATGCGACGCCAAAGGACAAAGCACATTAAACGACGCAGGAGCCGGAAGCGTTTGCAACGGAGGCCCAGCGGCAACATGCCTAAGCCAAATACCATTCACCATTAACGGATGTTCCGACTACGCATTCGCATTTGCGGCAGTCCCTGCAAGCAACGGCGGGCAGTGCGGCAAGTGCTTCCAGCTTACCTTCACAGGCGAAGGAAAGTATTCCAACGATGCAAACAATAGAGCCATCAAGGGTAAAAAGCTTATCATCATGGTGACAAACGTCGGTCACGATGTGGAACAAGGGCAGTTCGATATCATGATTCCAGGCGGTGGCGTTGGCGCATTCAATGGTTGTAGCCAAATGGGCTGGGGCAACCAAGGAAAACAATACGGCGGCCTACTTTCCGACTGCGAAGAAAGCACAAACTATTCCGCAGGTAAATACGCAAGTTGCCTTACTGAAAAATGCAACAGCGTCTTCAAGAACGATGCAAAGGCAAAAGAAGGTTGTTTGTTCCTAGCTACATGGATGCACGCAGCAAACAACCCGAAACACAACTACGTCGAAGTGGAATGCCCAAGCCAGCTGAGCAGCAAATACTAGTAGACATGCGCAGAGGATTCTTGTTTTTTAAGGAATTATCCCGCGGAAGAGCTTGAGCGCTGCACTTCGAGGTGTAATTAACAATGAACAGTGAATAGTGAATAGTGAAGTAGTGCTTTTTTAACTGTTCACTATTAACTATTCACTATTTGGGGCAAAGCTAATTATTAGAGGTGACCTTAAGCCATCCGCTGATGCCTGATACCTCAAAGCGAGTGAAACGAGCGCCCTCGTTCCTCGCACCTCAAAGGCGCGAAGCGCCGACCCAGAGCGAAGCTCCCTCTCGTCTATCACTGCGAAGCGGAGAACGGCAGACTCCGACGAAGCGCTCGGCAACTCGTTTCCGCATTTAGACATCAGGTTTCAGGAG
>JAKSIM010000087.1 GCA_024398845.1 Fibrobacter sp.
AGAGATAAGGAAAATTTGTTGTGAATTGCAAAAGTGAAAATCAAGTGAAAACAGGTCTCGTGCTTGAAGGTGGTGCGATGCGCGGGTTGTTTACCTGCGGTGTTCTCGACGTGTTCATGGAGCAGGGGATTGAATTTGCCGGAGCCGTGGGCGTTTCTGCCGGGGCCTGTTTCGGCTGCAATATCAAGTCCCGCCAGCCGGGCCGTGCGTTACGTTACAATTTGCGCTTTGCGCATGATAAGCGCTATTGCAGTGTCCAGTCGCTCATAAAGACGGGAAACATGTACAATGCCGATTTCTGCTACAGGGCGATTCCCGATGAACTCGACTTGTTCGACTACGAAGCCTTGAAGAACAATCCGATGGAATTCTACATGGCGGTAACGGATATCAAAACCGGAAAACCGGTGTACCCGAAACTCACCGATGGATCCCGCAAGGAACTGGAATGGATGCGCGCCTCTGCTTCGATGCCGCTTGTTTCAAGGCCCGTGGAAATCGATGGCGGCGAATATCTGGATGGTGGTATGACGGATTCCGTGCCGCTACAGTTCTTGGAAAGTGTCGGCTACAAGCGGAACGTTGTGATTTTGACGCAACCCAGGGATTACGTGAAGACTCCGAACAAGTTAATGTGGCTCATGCGCATTGCTCTTCGCAAGTATCCAAAGCTTTTGGATGCGATGGCCAACCGGCACAAAATGTACAACGACGAAACCCGCTATGTCTTTGAACAGGAAAAGTTAGGAAACGTTCTTGTGCTTTGCCCGGAAGAGCCTCTCGGCATCAGCCGCACCGAAAAGAACACCGCGGAACTCCAGCGTGTTTACGACATGGGTCGCAAACTTGCACTCGATCGTCTGGATGAAATCAAGAATTTTTTAGCGGGTGAAAATGGATAGTGCCGAAAAAATAGTTGGCGGAATGCAGGATGGCGAAAAGCCCGTCTTGTCGGTCCGCGAATTGTCGGTGGCGTTCGGTGGAAAGTCCAGTACAAGGCGCAAGTTCCCGAAGTTCTGGGAAAAAGTCGTAGAAGTGGAATCTCCGCTTCAGGTGACGGATCGCGTTTCGTTCGATATTTATCCGGGTGAATTTTTTGCTTTGGTGGGCGAGTCGGGCTGCGGCAAGAGCGTGACTGCCATGAGCATCTTACGTTTGTTGCCTTATCCGAGTGCAAAAATCGTGAGCGGCGAAGTGGTGTTCCGTGCCGATAGTAAAAGGTCGGCTGCTTGCAGTGTCATTCCTAGCGAAACCGAAAGCAACATTCTGAGCGAAACAAACTGTGTCATTCCGAGCGTAGTCGAGGAATCTTGCTTTGACTTGTCAAAGCTTCCTCTCGAGGATTTGCAAAAAATTCGCGGCTCCGAAATCGCGTGCATTTTCCAGGAGCCGATGCAAGCCTTGAACCCTGTGGTGACTATCAAAAAGCAGTTGCTCGAAGTCTTCAAGTTCGGGGCATTTAGGGTTTCTTGTGGCGAACCTCGCGGAGTATCTGGTGGCGAATCCCGTGCCAAGGAACCGCTTGCCATTATTCGCGAACAGCTTTTGGCTGCTGGTTTCAAGGACCCGGAGCGCGTGCTGGATTCTTACCCGCATGAGCTTTCGGGCGGCATGCTCCAGCGCGTGTGCATCGTGATGGCTCTCCTTTCCAAACCGCGACTCATTATTGCTGATGAACCGACGACGGCCCTCGACGTGACTGTGCAGGCGCAGGTGCTCGCTGTGCTCAAGGAAATGGCCGAAAAGACTGGAACCGCGGTTCTCCTCATTACGCACAACATGGGAATTGTCTCCGAGTACGCTCATCGCGTTGCCGTGATGTACGCTGGCCGCATCGTGGAATGCGGCCCCGTGTGCGAAGTCATCAACCAGCCGATGCACCCGTACACGCAGGGGCTTTTGGCTGCCATTCCCGAAAGTCACGGTGATTTGCGCACGCTCGTTTCCATTCCGGGCTCCGTGCCGCACCCGCGTGACTTTGCCGTGGGCTGCCGCTTTGCCGACCGCTGTTCCCGCTGCACCGCCGAATGCAAAAAAGAAGCGCTCCCTCCAAAAGTCGGAAGCGCTGGGCATTTCGCAAATTGCTTTAACGCTAAAGAATCTTCTTGACGCCGGGGATAAGCCTGAAGAGGTATACGGCCCCGAGCGAAAGCATAAAGAATACAACGGCCATGAGCGGAGCCGTAATGAGCGGGTGAGGTTCCAATAGCGAAAGCTTAAGACCGTAAAAAATCTTGATGAACATCGGGTGCAAAAGATACACGCCCAGCATGCACTTTGAAATGTCCAGAATGCGAAGGTCGGTTGTCTTGCGCTCGCCATAGCGCGTCCTGAAAAAGCAGAAAACCGCCGCCGCGATCAAGAAGGTCATGGGCCTGAAATTCCCGAAGAAATACTCGTTGGGGGCGTCTTTTACAAGGCTGAAATAAGTGGAGTAGAAGAATGCGATGAACCACGAAATCAGCGCCGACCCGTAGAGTACGCGCCTTGCGATGCGCCCGAGTCCGTATTGCGAAATGTAGAATCCCGTCAGGTAGAACCCGGCAAAAGTCGTCGCCCCGCGAATGCCGATGTTCTGGTACATGTGGAAGTGGGCGAGTTTTGCAAGCAAATGGTTCGCCGTGGGAATCACAAGACCGAACGCGAAAAAGATGGCGATGACGTAGAGGACCATGTGCTTCGAGGCGTGCTCGGTAAACACGCGCAAGGCGGGCGTAATCACGTAAAGCCCGGCAATCGCGTACAAGAACCACAGATGCGTGGGCGGGGCGACGAACAGGTCCAACGGTGCAGCCAAAATGTTGACGACGCTTTCGCCGATTCCAAGACCGTTACGAACGCCTTCGCGGATGGCGTTCACGACGCCGTAAACGCAAACCCAGGCAATCAGCAGAATCAAAATGCGCACTAGATTGTGACGCAGAATTTTTTGCGGAGTGTGCGGGTATTGGGGCGAAAGCATGAACGCTCCGCTAATCATGATGAAAACGCCCACGCCGAATCTTGAAAGGCTGTTCAAAAAGTTCAAAGCGAAAAAGTCGCCTGTATCCACCGGGACATCGTACCAGACCGAGGTCACCGTGTGCTGGAAAACGACCGTGAACGCAGCCACGATGCGCAAGAGCTCGGCGTACAGTTCGCGTGCGGCCGTTTTGGGCCGGCATTCTGTATTTGAACCTGCTTTTGTCGTACTCTCAACCATCGATGTAAATTTAGAAAATCGTAGAAAGCTGGCAGACGCTATTTTAAGAAATGCCGGGGATGATTTAGAGAATGCCGGGAATGTACCTGCCAAATCGAAGTTTTCGCGGATTTAGCAGGTACAGAATTACTTTGTATGTGTG
>JAKSIM010000088.1 GCA_024398845.1 Fibrobacter sp.
CGTTGATACGGGTTCCGTCACTCGGACGGTTGGGCATGCGACGATCGCGCGGATTCGGGAACAAGTAAGTCTCCTAGGTATGATTGTTTAAATTATCGTGGCGAAAATTTAGCAAGTTTTACGAAAATATCCAATATCTTTTCAAGTTACCCCTTTATAAAAAGGGGCTTTTTTTGTACATTTGGGTTGTTGCGGCGGTAGCTCAATGGTAGAGCCTTAGCCTTCCAAGCTAATGGTTGCCGGTTCGATCCCGGTCCGCCGCTCGAGGACCTCTCTCTGGAGAGGTCTTTTTTTATGCCATTTTGAGTTTTTCACACCAGCAGGCATCGCTCAGCAAGCATCATCTTTTGCAACGGACGGAATAGAAATTCTTTATCGCAACGGTCATCGTCGGTTCAATCGTACTGACACTTTCAAACGATACATTGTCGAGGCCAATGACAAGGGCATAAGAATCCGAAGTCACGAAAGTCGCATTCAAACCCACGCTAGCATTACAGTATTCCGGGTCGACAGCCAGTAAAAACACGTTGCAAGAACCCGCGAGCAAGGCAGAAAAGCCGAACTTATTTGTAACACGGCCAAGTTCATCGACTCGGTCCACCAGGTAAAGACTCTGCTCTACAGGATTCATGCCGACTCGTTCAAGAAGCCTTTCGTATTCGGCGCGACTAGGCAAATGCCAGCCCGCAGGGCATGCGAGCTGAGCGGACTCAACAGTATAATAACGTCCATACACTTCACAACCGGCAGGGTCGGAACACAAGGAACCATCCATTGCGACCTTCATATTTTCAGCAATCCAGTCAGAGTTCGTCCCGTCGGGATCGGTGCCTATAGTCACCACCTTGTAGGTTCTGCCGTCACGTTCATCTACAAAAACGGAGGCGCTGTGCGAAAGGAATTCTTTTTCAAAGGAATCCGAAGAAATCCGTTCCGGAGATGCCAGAGTGTCACTAATACCAACATCGGCGGTTCCAGTGGGATTAACATCGGCGGATCCTGCCGGATTGGCGTCGGCAGCAGAATCACTGGAACCTCCGCACCCAAAGAAAAACAGGGCAAGCCCCCAAGCCATCAGGCTGAAACATTTACATACATGGTATTTCATAGACACTCCCAGATATTGAATTTTCAAGTATCTATAATAAAAAAATGTGGGAAACAAGCAAGTGTTCCTCAAAAACATATTTCCTCATTGTGAAATACATCAACTTGAGAATCTTTTAATGAATAAGATTTGAAAACCTTTAAACTTCCCACCGAACTTTCTACATTTACGACCGAAAAAAACGAGGTCAGCATGTTTTTTGAGACTGCCATTGCGCACCAACTGCCTAACTACACCAAGGAATCCGATTCTGCCTACGGCGAAACCCTAGCACCCCTCAGTTACAAAGATGAACTGAAGGTCAAAAACGAGGCCATCAAGGAATTTTGGGAAGTAAACAGGCTCCCCCGCGGTCCGCAACAAATTATCGCGAGCCCCATGCCTAGGAACTACCGCACCACCAGCAAGCGCCGTGTGGATATGCAACCAGGTGACCTTCGCTTTAACGAGTACGACAGCATTCTGGAACCCGAAGAGCATAACGCCATCTACCGTCTGCTCTTTGACAAACTCATAACTCCAGCCTACAAACCGCTCGCCTACGCACTCAACTGGATTATCATCCGCGGCACCTACAAATACCGAGTGGTCATCTTCAACATCAAAAAAATCGATGCCAGCATCGTGCGCAAGTTGAAGCAGATTTCCGAAGTCCTGCAACAGTGCCCGTACCATGTGACCGCGGCCCACGCCTACGTGGACACCACGGAATCCGACTACTATCTCGAAGCAAAGCGCCCCACCGAAGGTCTCAACTTCAAGCAGCTCTTTGGACCGCGCGAACTCTCGCTCGATCTTGGACACTTCCGCCTCAAGTATCCAGCCACTGGTTTCAGTCAAATCAACGAAAGCCAGATTCACAACCTGATTAAGGCAGCAAGCCGCATGCTCGGTATTGAAGCGGGCGACAAGTTCCTCGACCTGTACTGCGGTTACGGGCTGTTCAGCTTTGCACTCGGCGAAGCAGCCAAAAGCGTCCTCGGAGTGGAGTGGGAAGGTCCGTCCATCGAGACTGCAAAGGCGAGCGCCAAGTTCCTCAAAAAGAACTATCGCTTTATCGCCGGAAAAATTGACGAGGAATTTTTGCAGATGCGTTTGCCACGCGCCGTCCCCGGTGAACCGGAACGTATTCTTTTGGACCCGCCGCGCAAAGGCACGGAACCCGGCGTCATCCGCGCACTTGCGGCTCGCCACCCGGTACGCGTACTGCACATTTTCTGCGGCACAGACGAAATCCCCGATGCGCTCAAGGAATGGGAACGTTTTGGCTACCGCGTCAAGGAAGTGCAACCCATGGACTTGTTCCCCGGGACGCCGCACCTTGAAACACTCGTTTCCCTTGAAAGAAAGTAATTGTGTTAGGCACGGGTGTCGAGAACACAGGCGTTAGTCACCAGTACCCTTGCAATCATCCTTTATTCGCGTTAAAAAAATGGAATATTTAGAACAAAATAACACATCACCGACAAATAAAGGAGCTGGAGCACCGAGCAGCGACAAACTTTGGACGCGCACGTTCGTCATGGTGGCAGCCGCAAACTTTTTGCTGTTTTTCAGTTTCTACCTTTTGCTTCCGGTGTTGCCGCTTTACCTTTTTGACAAGTTCAATGCGGGCAATACCGAAGCGGGCATTGTCATATCGATGTACACCGTAGGGGCGCTCGCCTGCAGGCCTTTTGCCGGGTTCCTCGTAGATACTCTTAGCCGCAAGCCACTCTACTTTTGGACATTCTTCCTGTTCAGTTCCTGCTTCATCGGTTACAAGGTTCTCGGGCTCATCCCGCTTTTGGCGGCACTGCGTTTTGCGCACGGACTTTTCTTCGGAATTTCCACTACAGCAAGCAACACGGTGGCCATCGATTCGCTCCCCTCGAGCCGCCGCGGCGAAGGCATCGGCTACTTCGGTGTGAGCGTGAACCTGGCCTTTGCCACGGGCCCCATGACGGGCATGTTCCTCTACGAAAGTTTCGGCGAAAACA
>JAKSIM010000009.1 GCA_024398845.1 Fibrobacter sp.
TGCGGCGCAGCCGCGTAACTTAATCCTAACCACCAACCACTAACCACCAACCACTTAATAGTAAGCAGTAAACAGGATTTATAAATGCGGCGCAGCCGCGTAACTTAATCCTAACCACCAACCACTAACCACCAACCACTAATTTCATGTTCATAGACACCCATTGTCATCTTGATGCTTACAAGGAATTCTCCGGAGAAAATTTGGACGAACTTTTTGAGCGACTCAGGAATGCCGAAAAAACAGCAGACCCAACGCGGGAGCAGGAATTTCTCCAAGACATCGCGGCAAGTCGTTGGAGCAGCCCGAAAGATGCCAAGGAAGCCCTGATACGCATGCCGGAAGCGTTCATAAACGTCGCCTGCAACCCCGCCGATTTTGAGCAAGCCAGAGAACTCAGCGAAAAATACCCTTTCGTGTACGCGGCCTACGGCATCCACCCCGAATACGTAGAAACAGAAACCGCCGAAGACGAAGCGCGCATGCTTGAATTCTTGAAGCACCCCAAGTGCGTCGCCTGCGGAGAATTCGGGCTAGACTACCACTACGGAGCCGAAACGAAGGCCGCCCAGGTAAGGCTCTTTGAACGCCACCTGCAGCTTGGCATAGACAGCAAAAAAACGCTCGTACTGCACCTCCGTGAAGCAGATGACGACGCGCTCGCCGTACTTCGCGCAGCCGATTTGCACGGCAAGAACGTCCATATTCACTGCTTCACCGGCTCGCCGGAATTCGTATCGCAACTTTTGGCACTCGACGCCCAGATTTTTGTAGGGTTCACCGGAATCGTGACGTTCAAGAGCGCACAGAACGTACGAGACGCCGCCGCTATCGTGCCACTAGAACAAATGCTTTTGGAAACGGACGCCCCCTACATGGCGCCGGTCCCCTTCCGAGGCAAAACCTGCCATTCCGGCTACATTCCCTACATTGCCCTCACACTTGCCCAAATAAAAAAATTGCCTGTAGAGGAATTCTACAGACAAATTAGATTAAATACAAAACGCTGTTACGGAATCTAGGTCAAGTTAATACAATTAAGCTCGAACTTCAACGTCCGCCTGGTAGTGATCCTTCATATATTTCAAGGCTTCTGCAGGCGTTAAGGGTTTGCTAAAGTAGAAGCCCTGAATCTGAGAGCAGCCTTCCCTACGCAAGAATTCCAGCTGATCGGCGTTTTCAACACCTTCGGCAATCAAATCCAAATTCAGGGACTTTGCAATGCTAATGACCATTCTTGCAAATGCGGCGTCTTCCTCATCGTCAGCCACATGGTCCACAAAGGATTTATCCATCTTGAGCGTATGAATCGGATAACGCTTGAGGTAAGAAAGGCTACTGTAGCCCGTACCAAAATCATCAATGGAAATTTGCAACCCCATACTCGAGAGTGCACGCATAATCTCGATTGTCTTCTCGACTTCGCACATGGCGGTGTATTCCGTAATCTCGAGCTTTAAATTCTTTGGATTCAAACGCGTTTCGGCAAGGATTTTGCGAACATCTTCGACCATGTTGTCAAGCGCGAATTGCTTTGCGCTAAAGTTCACGGCCACCTTGATGTTTTCGTAACCCATGTCCACCCATTTTTTTGTCTGCTCGCAAGCCATTTTCAAAATGAGGGCGCCCATCGGCACAATCAAACCCGTTTCTTCGGCAATGGGGATAAATTCCGCAGGCGGGATAATTCCCTGTTCGGAATTATTCCAGCGCACCAAAGCTTCAAAGCCAACAACCTTATTGCCATCATTGATGTTCACAATGGGCTGATACATCAAGACAAATTCCTTCATCTGGATGGCCCTGCGAATCTCGTATTCAAGCTTGTAAAGTTTCATCGCCTTCTCGCGAATTCCACCCGAGAAGAACTGAATTCCACCATGGTCCCCGTTCTTTTTGAGGTCTCGCAAAATGGCATTGGCGTTCGCCATAATATCTTCGACGCAATCCACCTCGCGATTCACCACCACCGACATCGAAACCGTAATATACAGTTCACGACCATCAAGCTGGATAGGCATTTTCACATTGTTATGGAGGCGACGCACAATGGGCATCAGGTCGTCTTCAGATCCGCCCCCCTGAATGTTGTGCAAAATGACTGCGAAAACGTCCGGTCCAATACGGGCAACGCAGTCGTTGTCGCGGCAGCTATTCTTGATACGATCGGCCACAATGCGGAGTACGTTGTCGCCAAAATTCGTAGAGAACGAATCGTTGATGGCACCAAAGCTATCGATATCGAGGAGAGCAACCGCAAAAGTATAATCCGGACGCTTAGCCGAGGCGTCCACATCAGATTTAAGTTTTTCAAGGAAGAACGTGCGGTTGTAGACGCCGGTCAAAGAATCCTGATAAGCATAGAAATAATTTTGACGTTCAATGGTCGCCTTATCAACGTTCAGACCAATGGAACCAATAACGCGAATGGGACGTTCGTCGCTAAACTGCGGTCTTCCGCTAATCAAAACCTCGCGCAAATCGTCAGAAGTAATCAAACGCAGTTTCACCGAGAACGGACGATTTTCCTTGAGCGAATTTGAAAGTTCCGACCGGAAGTTCTCCCAGTCCGATTCCATGGAGCACCCCTTGAGGGAATCAAAGGAATCTCCCATGTCGTTTATATCAATGCCCAGCACCTTCGCTACACGGTTAGACCAGTAAACCTTCCCCGTCGGCACATCAAAAGTCCAAAATCCATCGCTCGAGATATCGACCATCATTTGGAACATTTCGTCCCTTTCAAGCAAATCCTTTTGCAAATCGCGAACTGTTGCACTAGATGCCTGTACAGGGATTTCTACATCATTGCGTAGTTTCTTTGCCGACGAAGTTGTCGGGAAACGATAAAATACAGAAACATAGGCCAAAAAAACGATGGCCGCAAAATACGGAATAAAATTCTTTACGCTGTCCGTGAACCCCAGTATATCCGGGATAAACGCTGCAAAAAGGAAGCATGCGAATAAAAGGGCAAAGCGTAAAACAGCATGTTCGTCAAATAGTCTCATAGCACTCCATTGTATAAAAAAAATAACAAATAATTCTGACTTGGAATAAAACAATGTAAAGAAAATTAAATTTTAGCAAGAAAAACAGCTCTAAACCGAACTATTCCAACTTAGACTACGTACACAAACGTGTAAAAAAGCCGCTTTCGTCATACAAAAACAATACGCTTTCACTTTCCCAAACGATCGTAATTACAAGTACTACAAATAGTTGCGACAAATTAACCGAAAATTTACACCACTTCAAAAAAACTTACACTTTGGAACAAATTATTCCGATTTTCAACAAAAGAAATACCCCTGGTATTAACCAGGGGCATTTACGGTTTAAGTCCTTAGAGACTTACGTTAAGTAAGTCCGAGCATCCGTGAGCCGAGCACGCCCCGTATGACGGGGCGGCGATGGCGAGAGGCAACCCCGGACTCGATCCGAGGGAAGCCGGTCTCCTCTGCGCGAAGCGCATTTTATCGAATTCCAGATCTAGTCATCCCCTGACGACAACCCGAAAAAGAAATACCCCTGGTATTAACCAGGGGCATTTCGATTACCTTAGACTTCCCGAGGCAACTCACTCCAAACCGGACAACAGCGAACGGAACCGGAGTGAACTTACCTTAGGAACAGAGAGCGGCTAATTACACCGCGCCCTGCCACTTCATGGCGTCGGCAACCTTCTTGAAGCCAGCGATGTTGGCACCCATGACGAGGTTACCGGCATGGCCGTATTCCTTGGCAGCGCCGCTAGCAGCAGCGTAGATGTTCTTCATGATGCCTTCGAGCTTGGCGTCCACTTCTTCGAAAGTCCAGGAGAGACGTTCGGAGTTCTGGCTCATTTCGAGA
Source organism: Fibrobacter sp. (assembly GCA_024398845.1). Classification (GTDB taxonomy): domain Bacteria; phylum Fibrobacterota; class Fibrobacteria; order Fibrobacterales; family Fibrobacteraceae; genus Fibrobacter. Next base: position 3,853 of record JAKSIM010000009.1, read on the forward strand.
CCAGAGGTAGCCACGCCACCGGCGTTGGAAGCCTTGGCAGGTCCAAAGAGCACGCCGGCCTTCTGGAAGGCTTCGATAGCTTCCGGAGTAGACGGCATGTTTGCACCTTCGGCAACAGCGAACACGCCGTTAGCGATAAGGGCCTTGGCACCTTCGAGGTCGAGTTCGTTCTGCGTTGCGCACGGGAGAGCGATATCGCACTTGGTCTTCCAGATGTTGGAGGAACCTTCGGTGTAGCTGGAACCGGCGACCTTGTCGGCGTATTCCTTGATACGGCCGCGGCGGCCCTTGATTTCCTGGACGACGTCGAGCTTGATGCCGTTCGGGTCGAAGATGAAGCCGTCGGAGTCGGACATAGCGACAACCTTGGCGCCGAAGGACTGAGCCTTTTCGCAAGCGTAGGTAGCCACGTTACCGGAACCGGAAATCACGACAGTCTTGCCTTCGAAGGTTTCGTTCTTCAAGTCCTTGAGCATTTCGCGAGTGAAGTAGCAGAGGCCGTAACCGGTAGCCTGCGTACGAGCAAGGGAACCACCGTAAGAAAGGCCCTTACCAGTGAGCACGCCCACGAATTCGTTGCGGATGCGCTTGTACTGGCCGAACATGTAACCGATTTCGCGAGCGCCAGTGCCCTGGTCGCCAGCCGGCACGTCCGTATCGGCACCGATGTGCTTGCAGAGTTCAGTCATGAAGGACTGGCAGAAGTGCATGACTTCGTTGTCGGACTTGCCCTTAGGATCGAAGTCGGAACCACCCTTGCCGCCACCCATGGGGAGCGTGGTGAGGGAGTTCTTGAAGGTCTGTTCGAAACCGAGGAACTTGAGCATGGAGAGGTTCACGTTGTTACGGAAACGGATACCGCCCTTGTACGGGCCGATGGCAGAGTTGAACTGCACGCGGTAGCCACGGTTCACCTGGAGAACGCCCTTGTCGTCAACCCAAGGCACGCGGAAGATGATGATGCGTTCCGGTTCCACGAGACGGTCGATGATGCCGTTGGTTTCGTAGGAAGGATCCTTGGCAAGGACCGGGTCCATGGATTCGAGGAATTCGCGGACGGCCTGGTGGAACAGGTCTTCGCCGGGGTTAGTTGCGACAACTTTGTCGTATACTTTCTGAAGGTAGGCGTTCTGAATTGCCATTTTTGTATCTCCATTGAGAAGTTGAATGTTTATGCCATAAAGATAACAAAAAGCGCATTATTTGTGCAAATTTCGGCAAAAAATTAGCATTTACGACAATTTTGTCGTTTAAGCATTTTGTAAGAAGAGAACCCCTTTTTTAACCAAAAAAGCGAAATTCAGCCTCTTCCAAAAACTTACATTTTTGTAAGTTTTCAAAAGAGCCCTATATTCGTTTATAGAAATTTACATTTGTTTGACGGTAAATCTTACTGCCGACAATCCATCGATCACCGGCAAAACGAAATATTGCGGCTAAATTTCCAAAAACGCCTTGAGTTCGTCCATACGACGATTGGCGTATTCAAAGCCCATGTTGTAGCTGTCATCGAGCTTGTCGCGATCCGTCTCGAAAAGCCCGCAAAGATCGCGCTCCGGACGGAAGATGAGCATGCGGCCCTCGGCTTCCAGGCGCTCCATTTCGCGGAACATTTTTTCGTAACGCTTGAAGCGCACCATGAGAGCGCGGAAATAATCCGGATACTTGCGCTTGAACATCGGATTCAAAATCATGCGGTACTTGCGGAAGTCGGTCACCATTTCACCAGGGAAATGCGTCGACACAACAAAGACCTTGTCGCAACCTTTTTCAAAAGCTCGTTTGTACGGAATCGGAGCCGTCACGCAGCCGTCGGCATAAAGATGGTCGTCGACTTTCACCGCAGGGAATACCATCGGGAGAGCGCAACTCGCATTGATTATTTCGAGCAAACGCTTGGCATCGTGTTTTTCGCTCTTGAATTCGGTGCGACCCGTTTCCAAGCTCGTAAGGCCGAATTCGCACTCGACACGAGAGTTGAAGAACGTTTCAAAATCAAAAGGCATGTCGCCATAGGCCGATTCAAAATGCAGGGCATGACATTCTTTTTGAATGCCGTCTAAAAAGACGTTGGCATGCTTTGCCCCGTGCTGCAACTTGGTCGGCATAATGATATAGCGAAAGCGACCGCGCTGACGCGTAATAAAGTTTATGGCGGCATGACCACCGGCACTCACGCCAGCAAAATAGTCAAAGTTAATGCCCTCGTCCATAATGGCATCAAGCACTCCCGCCGTGAAAATAGTTTGGCGGGATCCCCCTTCTAGAGCGATACCGACCTTCACTTAGCCTCCTCAGCAACAGACTCTGCAGTCACTTCGGCCGGAGTCTCTGCGGCGATAGGCAGCACCGGAACATTCTCGGTAATTCCAAGAGCCTGCTGTTTAAGCGTCCAAACTTTCTGGCGGAAGTATTCGCTCTTTTGGGCAAGGTATTCTCCCGAAGAAACGCCCTTCACGCGTTCAATCTTTTCGGCGTTGCCAACAATCAAATTGGTGCGGTGCTTAAAATTGTAGATGCTGTCGTTACCAATGGAAACAACCGGAAGCCCTGTACTGCGGGCAAGCATGGCAAAGCCCGACTTGAATTCATTTAAAAGGCCATCTTCGCGGCACTTGCCTTCGGGGAAAATAATAATGGAACTTCCCTTGGCAATTTCCTTTTTGGTTACAGCAAGCCACGACGCATCAAGCGGATTGAAGCGGTCAATGGGAATCGCCTTAAAACGCTTGAGAAGCCAATGGAACTTCGGCATTTCGTACCAATCCTTGGCCACAAGAATATTGCGCCTGCCCTTGACCTGGGTCAAAAGCATAAGCGGGTCAAAGGTGTTGGTATGATTCGAAATAATAATGCAGGGTTCTTTGAACTTGAGCTTTTGCACCGACGGATCCGTAAAAACGAGATTCGGACGCAAAATCAAAGCCACGTAAAGGCGCACGAGGTACTCGCACGTCTTCACAGCCAACATAATAAATGGTTCAAAAATTATCATTTCCCAAGAGATTCTTTCGGGACTGTCGTAAAGGTCAAGGACCCCTTCGCGTGGAGGTTTCCATTCACCTTGACAACGCAATCAAAACCAACAATGACGCCACCGCCCTTTGTCTTATTGACAGCAATTTCGAGCTGGTCACCCGGAATCACGGGTTTCACGAACTTGAAACCATCAATCTTCAAAAGCACGTAGAGCTTATCGTCCAAGTCCTCGGGCTTCTTCTCGATAACGAGAGAGCAGAGCTGAGCGCAAGCTTCGCAAATGAGGACACCCGGCATAATCGGGGTTCCCGGGAAGTGGCCCATAAAGTAAGGCTCGTTAACGCACACGTTCTTGATACCGACAGCAGATTCGTTCGGTACAAGTTCCGTGACCTTTTCGATCATCTGGAACGGCGGACGCTGGGCGATTTTTTCGCTGATTTCATAAATATTCATCATAGAGAGAGGCCTCCGTCCATCACGAACACCTGGCCGGTCACGTAAGCGAACTGGTCAGAGACAATGGCAGAGACAAGGTTTGCCACTTCGTCGGCAGTGCCAAAGCGATGCAGCGGAACCTTTTCGAGGTAGCCCTTGCGGGTCTCTTCGGGAATGGCCTCAATCATTTCGGTAGAGATAAAGCCCGGAGCAACAGCATTCACGCGGATGCCGTAACCACCGAGTTCCTTGGCCAAAGTCTGGGTCAAGGAGTTCACAGCGCCCTTTGTTGCACTGTAAACGGCCTGACCAGCCAAAGCAAACTTAGAAGAAACAGAAGACATGTTGACGATGACGCCGGACTTTTGCTTGAACATCTTCACGGCGACCTGCTGAGCGCAGTAGAAGTAGCCCTTGACATTCAAGTCAAAGCACTTGTCCAAAGTTTCGGGATTCATCATCAGGAGGTATTCGTCACGGACGATGCCGGCGTTATTCACGAGGACGTCAATGCGACCATAGGCCTTGTAAACGTCACGAACCATCTGCTTTACCTGGGCGAGTTCTGCAACATTCGCCTTGTAAACCATGCCGTCACCGCCTTCGGCCTTGATTTGGTCCAAAGTCTGCAAGGCAGCTTCGTCGGAGCTGGAATAGTTCACCACAACAGTATAGCCATCGCGAGCAAGGCGAAGCGCACAAGCCTTGCCAATACCCTTAGATGAACCTGTAACGATTGCAACTTTCATTTGAACCTCCTTCAAATACAGTTACTTGGCAAGGACCACGGCGCTATAAGAGCCACCCGTAGCAAAAGCCGTAACCAGAATCTTCTTTAAACCAATAGTAGAAATGTTCTTTTTGGAAACATTACCGTTTTCAATAAAGTAAGCATCATTTTCGGCAAGTTCGCCGCTCAACATGAGCGCCGCTTCCGATGCGGCAAGCGTAGCCGAAGCGGCACGCCCCTCGCCCGTGCGTTCCTTGACCTGGAACACCGGCATTTTGGCGAGTTTTGCACCAAATACGCGGGCATAGGAATTCTTTTCGATGTCGTCGATGACCTTGAGGCCGTTCGCAAAACCGCAAATACCGTCAATTTCGTCAATCGTGACGCCCGCATCCTTGAGAGCCGCATTGATAGCCTTGTCCAAAGCTTCGTCGGAACCAGCGACCTTGCCGAACTTCACGTTCTTGCGGCCGTTGCCGTAACCGAGGGCATAGCAATAAACCTTTGCACCGCGGGCCTTGGCATAATCTTCGCTTTCAAGAATCATGGAGACAGAGCCATCGCCCACCACGAATCCGTTGGATTCGGAATACGGAGCGACGACCTTATCGGCAGCGACGCCGAGCTTTTGGCAAAGTTCCGTAATGATGGGAATGTTCTCGTCGGTACCTGTGGCCATCATAGCATCTTGCTGACCGTCGTGAATGACGTTCATGGAATAGCCAATGCTATCGAGACCGGAGTTCGGGCCTGTAGTGATGGTCACCCCATAGCCCTTGAGACCCGTGAGAATGGAAAGATATCCACCGGCGGCATTGTAAACCGTGTGCGGGAACTTGAAGGCACTGCCCTTGGCGTTACCGCCCTCGGCAATGAGTTCCTCAAAATCGTAAGTCGCACCAAGACCGCCTTCGCTTGTACCAACAATGATACCCATCTGCATGGCGTTTTCTTGGGTAACGGTAAAGTTTGCATCTTGCAAGGCGCGCATGCCAGAGACACACTGGAGTTGGCCCAAATTGTCAAGCTTTCGGTAGAAAGCCATCTTAATGCCGAGTTCCTTGTAATCCACTTCGGTAATGGAGGACTGGACCGAAGCGCTAGAAGGCTTTGCACCGTTCTTGACAGCATCCAAATAAGCTGGTTTGCTATTGCCAAGCGGGTTCACAATGCCAAGACCCGTCACCGCAATTTTCTTGTCTTTAGCCACCTGGCTCTTGACGTCGCCCGGATTCTTGCTAAAGATGATACTTGCGTTTGTACCGCCAAAAGCAACGTTGTTGCTCATGACGCAATTGAGTTCCTTGCTACGCGGCGTGTTCTGCACGTAGTCCATTTGGCCAGCCCTAGCCTTGAAAGCTTCGGAATCTTCGGCAGAATAATGGAGGGTCGGCAAAACCGTATTGGTCGTAAGAGCCTTGATGCTGAAAACAGCCTCAACAGCACCAGCGGCACCGAGGCAATGACCTGTCATAACCTTGGTCGAACTGACACTCAAGGTCGGGTTTTCTTCATCAAAGAACTTATGGAAAGCGTTGATTTCGGAATTATCGTTTTTGCTCGTTCCCGTGCCATGGGCGTTGAGGTAGCCAACATCAGATTTCTTGATACCGGAATTCTTCACGGCGCGATTCATGGCTTCCATAAGGCAGAGACCATCTTCACGAGGAGCGGTAATGTGGTTCGCATCGCTCGTAACACCAGAACCCAGAACTTCGCAGTACTGCTTGGCACCGCGCTTTTGGGCGTGTTCGTACGATTCCACAATCACGACACCGGCGCCTTCACCAAGCGTAATGCCAGTGCAACGGTTAAACGGCGAGCAACCGTTTTCGTCCAAAGCATGCAGAGAAAGGAATCCGGAATACGGAACCGAGGCAAAGGAATCGGCGCCACCCGCAATTACCACGTCGGCCTTGCCCTTGCGAATTAAATCGCAAGCAAGAGCGATGGAAATGGTACCGGCGGCACAGGCATTACCAATATTTGTAACCAAGCCACCCGCACGGCAGCTTTCGGCTACCTGGGAGGCGATGGCACCAATTGGCATTTTAGGAATATCAATGGCATTTTTTCCATGACGGTGGTATTTTTCGATACTGAGCACCCCACCGACGCAGCTTCCGATAATGACACTCACGCGTTCGCTATCAGCGAAATCGCCTAAATTAGCGTCGTGAAGAGCTTCCTTGGCGGCCTTAATGCAAAGCTTGGAGGCTCGATCCTTTTCGTCGGGATTGTCGAGATCGTCCAAAGAGTCACACTTGACTTCGGCAGCGAGGTCTGCATAGCAGTCCTTGGTGTCAAGAGAAGTGGTCTTGTAAATGCCCGAAACAGAATTCAGAGCATTTTTCCAAGTTTCTTCTACATTATTGCCAATGGCGCAAATAACGCCCAAACCAGATACTACGCAGCGGCAATCGGTCGATGTCATTGAATATCCTTAAAATGCTAAATCAGGTAAAGAGCTCGATTAGGCCTTGTGGCTTTCGATGAAAGCAGCAATCGTATCGATGCTCTGGAAGGGGTCCTTACCCACGCCCGTCATAGAAACGCCGAAGTTTTCATCGACGAAGGAGATGATTTCGAGGGAATCGACGGAATCCAAACCAATTTCGTCACCGAAAAGCGGAGTGTCGAAGTTCAATACGGAACCGTCCACACCGAGGTCGGACATGAAAAATTCCTTGAGCTTGTTTTTCATTTCTTCGTTATTCATAGTTTCCTCTTTGTTAAAATTTTGGCACAAAGATAGTAAAAAATCAAAATAATAAAAGAAAAATCACATAAAAACGGATAAATGCGCAAATATTGGCGCTGTAATGACGCAATCGGCAAAATTTGGCGATAAAAAGTAAAAATTTGGGCATAAATACAACTTTTTGAAAAGAACTTATGTTTCTATATTTGGCGGCATGATTTCTTATGTATTTCCTGGGCAAGGTTCCCAGTTCCCTGGAATGGGGAAAGATTTATATGAACAAAACGCCGAAATCAAGGCGATGTTCGACAAAGCCAACGAAATTTTGGGTTTCAGCATCACCGACGTGATGTTTAACGGCACCGAAGACGATTTAAAGCAGACCAAAGTCACCCAACCGGCAGTATTCCTGCTCTCGGTTGCCATGGCAAAGGCCATGGGCGAAGATTTCAAGCCGTCCATGGTCGCAGGTCACTCCCTGGGCGAATTCTCGGCATTGACCGCCGCCGGGGCCATTTCCTTTGAAGCCGGTCTAAGCCTCGTCGCAAAACGCGCTGCCGCCATGCAAAAAGCCTGCGAAAAGACCCCGGGCACCATGGCCGCCGTGATTGGCGGCGCAGACGAACTCGTCGAAGAAGCTTGCAAGCAGGCCAACGACGAAGCGGGAACGGTCGTTCCAGCCAACTTTAACAGTCCGGGCCAAGTCGTGATTTCGGGCAAGCAAGAAGGCATAGACAAGGTGGCTGAACTCCTGAACGGTAAGGTCAAGAGCGTGATGGCCCTCAAGGTCGGCGGAGCTTTTCACTCCCCGCTCATGGAAAGCGCCCGCGAAGAACTCGCCAAAGCTATTGAAACTACTGAATTCTTTAAGCCGGTCTGCCCCGTTTACCAGAACGTAGACGCCAAGCCGCACACAGACCCGGCCGAAATCAAGGCGAACCTGCTCACGCAGCTTACAAGCCCCGTGCGCTGGACGCAAACCGTGCAGAACATGATTGCCGACGGCGCTGTTGAATTCAAGGAAGTGGGCCCGGGCATCGTGCTCACCAAGCTCATCAAGCGAATTCAAAGACCAGCCAAGTAATTTGATTAAAAAAAAATCGCAAAGGAAGAAGGAAATGTGGAACAAAGTTTATCTTGAAAAATTAAACGAATACAAAGCCAAGTCACAGGCCGGTGGCGGTGAAGCCCGCATTGAAAAACAGCATTCCCAAGGGAAGCTCACCGCCCGCGAGCGCATTGACATTCTGTTTGACAAGGGAACTTTCCGTGAAATCGGAGCGCTCCGCGTTTCTACAAGCCTTGACCTGCCCGAAAACAAGCGCATCTTTGGTGACGGCGTCGTGACCGGTTACGGCAAAATCAATGGCCGAACCGTCTACGCGGCTTCGCAGGACTTTACCGTGAGCGGAGGTTCCCTCGGTTCCGCCCACGCCAAAAAGATTTGCCAGGTCATGGACCTCGCTCTTGAATCGATGGCCCCGTTCGTTTGCATTAACGATGGCGGTGGCGCACGTATTGAAGAAGGCGTCGAGAGTCTCGATGGCTACAGCGGCATCTTTACGCGCAACACCCTCGCCTCGGGCATTATCCCGCAGATTTCCGTGATTCTCGGACCGTGCGCCGGCGGTGCTTGCTACTCCCCCGCCATTACGGACTTTATTTTTATGACCGAGAAGACGAGCCAGATGTTCATCACCGGCCCTGGCGTGGTGAAGGCAGTGACCGCCGAGACCGTTTCTCCAGAAGAACTTGGCGGAGCAGGAATCCACTCGAATAAATCGGGCGTTGCGCACTTCACTTATAAAGACGACAAAGCTTGCCTCGAAGGCGTCCGCAATCTGCTCAAGTACCTGCCGCAGAACAACATGGAAAAGCCTATCGATGTTGACACGAAGATTGTAGACAAGTCCAAGGAAATCGAAGAGATTATTCCGGACAACTTCAAAAAGAGCTACGATGTTCGCGACGTCATCAACAGTTTTGCCGACAGGGAAAGTTTCCTTGAAGTTCAACCGGAATTTGCGAAAAACGTCATTATCGGCTTTATGCGCTTGGACGGAAAGGTTTTGGGCGTCGTCGCAAACCAACCCAAGTTCCTCGCCGGATCCTTGGACGTGGACGCAAGCGACAAGGCCAGCCGCTTTGTGCGTTTTTGCGACTGCTTCAACATTCCAATACTCACGTTGGAAGACGTACCTGGTTACATGCCCGGCACCAAGCAGGAACACAACGGCATTATCCGCCATGGTGCTAAGCTCTTGTTTGCCTACGCCGAAGCGACCGTACCGAAGGTCACGCTCATTTTGCGCAAGGCCTACGGTGGAGCCTATATCGCCATGAACAGCAAGAATCTGGGTGCAGACTACGTATTCGCCCTCCCGATTGCTCAGCTCGCCGTGATGGGCGCCGAAGGTGCCGTCGACATTCTACACAGAAAAGAAATTGCCGCCGCCGCAAACGCCCAGGAAGTTCGCCAACAGCTGATTCACGAATACGAAGAAAAGTACCTGAACCCATACATTGCCGCGAAGAATGGCTACATCGACGAAGTCATTTCTCCAGAAAATGTACGCGACCGCTTGACCACCGCCTTTGACTACCTCAAAGACAAGAAGAAAGCAAGACACTGGAAAAAGCACGGCAATATTCCGCTGTAAGCTACAGCATACGCAAATGCATAAAAAAAGAGGCCCCGAAAAGGGTCTCTTTTTTTGTTTCGCTTCAATAAGGTTAGAAGTTGAAAACCACCTCGGCCCCGGCATCAATCAAGTAACTGTCGTTCTTTCTGTAGTTCAAAATGGTTCCTGTTCCGTCGCCATCATCCAGCGGAAGGATAAGAGCACCAAATAGTTTCATAGAAAGGTTGTTGAACGGATTGAAGTAAACCGACGGACCAACATAAGCAAATTCGTTCTTGTCGTTTTCATCATCCAAGGTATTCGTGTGGTATTCACCCATCACACCAACTTTAAATTTGTCTGTAAACTGAATTGACGGTTCTGCATAAATATAGAAGCGTTCCGGAAGATCAATCTTGGAAGCGCGTTCCACATTATCGGCCAGGAGTGCATAGAACAAGGAACCCGTAAGTGAGAAAACACCCTTTGTAATTGTGGGTTCAATGAGGAATGCGTGGCTCACGACCGGTTTTGCCTTCATTACATAATCGTCATTGAATCCATACGTTGCATGGACATCAAAAAGATTCAAGAAGGCAAAGTTCATGTCGACACCCAAACGAAGTCTATTGGATTCACCCAGATCATAACCTTTATAATCAATATAGGGGCGAATCTTTTGGCCTTCAATTTCCCAGTCATAAGCCAAGTGCGCAAAGAACGCATATTTATCTTCTGCGGCCGGATTAACATCGGTCATAGTTTCTTCGTCTGCAGAGAGACCAATTGCAGCCTGGATGCCAATAATATCTAGTTCCAAGCCACGCATGTTCTGTTCCTTCATGCCTGCAGCGTAGTATGTGGCGTCATCGTAGCGGTAATAACGGAAAGCGCCCTCCGAGAAAGTCAAATCGCCCACTTTTGCCGTAAGCAAATCGTTCTGATACTGAACATAAGCTCCATTGAAGTTAACCGTCGGATTCGTCGTGACATCTTCGGATTCAGCTTCAACACCAACAAAAGCAGACCAATTATCATTGAACTTTATGTCAAAATTCAGGTCAAGCGTTGTAAAGAAGGAATGTTCAAAGCGACGCTTGTAGTTATACCCCAAAGCATAAGCATCCAATTCCGCTTCTCCCGAAACCTTGAATTCCGGAATCAAAGATTCTTCCTTAGCAACGACCGGAGCGGCAGGTGCTTCGGCGGGTTCTTCAGCAGGCGCAGCGGCAACGGTTTCCTCAACCGGAGCGGCAGGTGCTTCGGCGGATTCTTCAGCAGGCGCAGCGGCAACGGTTTCCTCGACCGGAGCGGCAGCCTGTTCTGCCGGAGCTTCAGCAGGTTCGGCGGCCTGTTCGGAAACGGCAGCATCTACAGCCTTGGCGGTATCTGCAGGAACGGCCTCGTCAACAACGGGAACGGGCTTTTTGGGGGCTGTGGCGGCCACGGTCGCTGCAGGAGGAGCGGCAAAAGTGCAAGTGGCGGTCAAACCAAGCACAATGGCGGAAAGCTTCATCAATTTCATTTCGTCTCCTTTTTTTTGCAAAAAGCAAAAAAATTACATTAGTAGCGATTACTAATCTAACTTTTTATTTACAAAAAGGACGAACTACAAAAAATCCGACCCCAAAAAGGGCCGGATTCTTTATGGACTAATCTAGGTGTGGATTAGAAGTTTATGATTAACCTAGCACCGGCGTCAAAAAGGACCTTGTCATCCTTTTCGCACTTGAGGTAGGAACCCTGGCCATCGCCATCTTCGCTAAGCGGAATGACGGAAGCCATAAAGAACTTTACGAAGAGGTTCTTATGCGGAGTAATGTAAAGAGAAGAACCAAAGTAAGCGAAATCGTTCTTTTCGTTACCCTCTTCCAAAGAGTTGGTATGGTATTCACCCATTATACCAAGCTTGAACACGTCGTTGAATTTGTAAGAAGGTTCAGCATACAAGAAGAAGTATTCAGGCATATCGATCTTGGAGGCCAAGTCAACATTCTTGGGCAAGTGAGCATAGTACACAGAACCAGTGAGGGCGAAATCACCAAATGTAAGGGTCGGTTCAAACAAAATGGTCTGCGTAATCTTCGGATCGTTTTCAGTAATCACATCGTCATAGAAACCATATGTGGCATGAACATTGAGGAAATTGAACAAATCAAGTTTGAGATCCAAGCCTGCACGGAACTTATTCACATTACCCATGTCAAATCCCTTATAATCGATATAAGGACGAATGGTCTGACCGGCAATGTTCCAATCGTAAGCAACGTGGACAAAGTAAGCATACTTGTCCTCGGCTGCAGAATCATAGTACGTCATGGTATTTTCGTTAGAAGAGAAACCAATTGCAGCCTGGAGGCCACCGATATCGATTTCGCCACCACGCATGTACTGATCCTTCATGCCTGCAGCAAAATTGGAGTGATCGTCAAAGCGATAGAACTTGACAGCTCCTTCAAAGAAGGCCAAATCACCGACCTTAGCAGTGAAATATTCATTTTGATATTTGACATGACCGCCATTAAAGCGCAACACCGGATTCGTCACCGGACCTGTAGCTTCCAAGCCAAAGTGAGCCGCCCAATTGTCAGTAAACATAATATCAAAGTTCATGTCAAAAGTCGTAGAAAAGGCGTGGCCCAAACGACGCTTGTTATTGTACCCCCATACAAAAGCGTCTTCTTCCAAACGACCATCTAGGTTGATTTTTGGAGCTTTAAAGCCTTCGGAATCAGAAGCAGCCTCCATAGCAGCAACAATCGGAGACGGTTCGGCCGGTTCCACCGCTGCAGCAGCTTCGGACGAAGCTGATTCTTCGGCCGGAATAGAAGCTTCAACCGGTTCTGCAACAGGTTCTGCTTCAGGTTCCGCCGCAGCTTCAGCGACCGGTTCTGCAACAGGTTCGCTAGCCGGAGCAACAGTATCGGCAACCGGTGCGGCAACAGCCTCAGACACAGGAGCAACACTATCGGCGACCGGAGCGGCAACTTCAGCGGCCGGAGCAACAGCAGCATCTGCAGCAGGAGCGACTTCAGAAGAAGTCGGAGCAACCTCAGAAGAAACCGGTGCGACTTCAGAAGATGAAGACAACGTTGTTTCAGATGAAGTATTTACCGGAAAAGCCGTTTCAGCAGTAGCTAAAGACGGTGCAGCAAATGTACATGAAGCAATAAGGCCAATAGTTACAGCCGTTAAATGCATAGACTTCATAATATCCCCTTTTTTTGTGAAGGTCTATTTATCCCCTCAGTTATGTCAATTTAATTTGTCACAACATTCTTGTGACTGACAAACAAGCCCAAACCTTGTCTGTCAGTCACGAAAAATTATATAAAGAAAAACAAAAAAAACACTACAAAAACAATACGTTACATAAAACAGCGATTTTAAGCAAAATTCGCCATTTTAAACAAGAATTTTTACAATTGAATCGTGTAAAAGTCCGTTACTGAACACAACTTGTTCGGCGTCGACAAACTGCATCGGAGTGCCGTCGATATGCGTGGAGCGGCCCCCCGCTTCTTCGACCAGAAGGGCGATGGCCGCAATATCCCACGGGTAGCTCATGGTCATCACGAAGCAATCAATGCGGCCACAGGCGGTAAAGCAGCCTTCGATGACGGCCGACCCGAGGCACTTGACCCGTTCAAAAGCTTCGGCCTCACGGGCAAAATTGCGGGAGTTGCAAGCGTTAATCTTTGCGGCGTCCCCCACGTTAAAGTCGCCGTTACTCACGATAGCGTGCGTCGGATTGCTTTCGCCACTCACGTGGACAGGATTTCCATTCATGAACGTGCCACGCCCCTTGATTGCGGTAAAAAGTTCCCCGAGTTTCGGGAGGTTCACCACGGCCACCAGCGGTTTTCCTTCAAAATGGAGAGCAATAGAAATGCCCCACAGCGGAATACCGCGGCTAAAATTCACCGTACCATCGACGGGATCAATAATCCAGCGGTAACGCGAATCCGAGCCTTCAATAATGCCGGCTTCCTCGGTGCGAATGGAATGGGTTGGGAAAGCTTCGCGAAGACCATCGACAATCAGTTTTTCGCTGCTCACATCCGCTATTGTCACCACGTCCTTCACGGACTTGTACTTAACATTCCCCAAATTTGACTGAAGCTCCAGGCAGAGCGCCCCCGCCTTGCGAGAAAGAGTTTCTGCGACCGATAAAAACTTTTGAAGTTCGTCCATAATACTATCCCTATAATTAAGGTTCGATTGAACAACCTTTTATTTTGATGTTTTTAAATTCATTAAAGTTGCACGATTCAATTTACGAATTACATAAAAATACATACCGACAATCACAAGCCCAGCCACCGTCCAGCTCACCGGATAAACCGTCATGAGCGCCTTGAACGAGCGGTAACAAGGGAAAACAGTCCAAACCCACACAATGCGAACGCCGCAAACGCCCACGGCACAAATCACCGCCGGGGCAAGTGAATGACCGAGCCCGCGGAGTGCCGCCGAAATATTGTCCAAGAAAACGTTCACGATTTCAAGGGCCATCACGATGTACAAGCGAATCACGGCAATCTCTACAATCTGCGCATCGCTCGTAAACAGGTGCAATAGCGGGCGCGCAAACAAGGCCATCAACGCCCCGATAATTACCGTCGAGATTCCATTCAGCAAAAGAGTCCAGCGCAACACGCTTCGGCAGCGCGGGATATTATTTGCGCCTTTATTTTGACTCACAATCGTCACGCACGCCGCCGAAAAAGAGCTCAACCAGAAAAAGATAAAGTATTCGTAATTGAGGGCCGCCGCACTTGCGGCAATCGTCGCCGAGCCCAAGCTGTTAATGGCTGACTGGATGCAGACATTGGAGAACGAAAACACTACGCCCTGAAAGCCTGCCGGCAAACCGATATGGACAATGCGCTTGAAAATGAAAGGCGTGATGCGCAACTTCCAGAATTCAAACTTGAGCGGGCCGACCTCGTGCATCAAGAAATAGACGAGCGAAACGGAACTCACCACATTGGCGATGACCGTTGCAATCGCTACCCCTTCCACATCCATTTTGCAGACAAGCACAAAGAACAAATTAAACGCCACATTGACCGCGCCAGAAACCAAAAGCACATAAAAAGGCCTGCGCGTATCGCCCTTGCTGCGTAAAACCGCTGCCGCAAAGTTGAAGAGCATAATGAACGGCATGCCCACAAAATAAATGCGCAAGTAAAGAATCGCCTGTTCCAAAATGTCGGACGGAGTGGAGATGAACTCCAAAATCGGGCGGGCAAACACGACTCCAATCACCGCAAGGAATACGCCGCTTAAAAGTGAAACCAAAATGGAAGTATGCACGCCGCGCGAAATGGAACGCGCGCTGCGTTCGCCAAACGCCGTTGAAATAACGACATTCGCCCCCACCGAGAGGCCAACAAATAAGTTTACAAGCAGGTTGATGACCGGACTGTTCGCACCAACGGCCGCCAAAGCGGAACCACCCACAAACTGGCCAACGACGGCGATATCAGCAGCATTAAAGAGTTGTTGTAAAATCCCGCTTGCGGCGAGAGGAATGGCCATTTTGAGGATTTTGTCCCAAATGGAACCATTCAGCATATCCATAGATTCGTTTTTCAATTTAGAACTTGATCGGGTAGAGCAAGAACCAGTGGAAATCGGGGTAAACTTGTACTGCCGGGGCCGGAAGCTTAAAATAGTTCAGGTACTTGATAAAGGTTCGGGCAAGGCGACTTTGCGGACGGAATGCCTCCAGGTCATAATCCAAGGCGATATACACTTCACGACGCGGGTGCGGTTCGCGGGTAAACACCTTTTCATCGATACTCAGGCCAGCGGCAATCGCAAGCCAACTCGGGTAATAGGCGCGGGCGGCCGCAGGCAACAAGCGGTAAGGCTTAAAGGATGCCCAGAACGTTTGGTTGCAGTAGTCATCGGTAAAGACGCCCGTGTCGCTCTGGCGGTAATAGGCCTTCGTGTTAATCCAGTAACTCCACTTGAGGTCCACGTACTTGAATACGGGAATGTAGCGTTCGGCCATCGGTAAAAAGCCGCCCAACGTTCCACTGAGCACATCAAAAATGCTGAAGCCCCATTCTGGAGAGTAGCCGTCCTTCACATCGATGGCCACATGCGTCATCATGGCGGATAGACCTGCAAAGAGGTATGACTGAAATTCGCTTGCGCCCGCCCAACGGTAGCCTTCGTAAAAGCTTTCGCCCAAAATGACGCCTGCGGCAAAATGGCCGAACTTATCCAGGTTCATAGCGTAATCAAAGTCATTCTCAAAATGGAAATGACTTTTTTCGTCATCCCACCAGCCTTTTTCAAACACAAGCCAGTAAGCGGCACCGTAAGCGATAAGCGTCAGTGAGGCCACACCGGCAACTTTTGGAACCGAAATTTGAGTGGCGACATCCACGGAATCTTCGCTGCGGTAATCCCACGTGGAATCGCGCCAGGTGGGCGGATCAAAAGGAGCGGCCTGCAAGGACGTTGCAAAAAAGATTAAGCAAAGAGCTATAACCAAATAACGAATTTTCACGGTCAATTTCTCCCAAAGACAAGAACGCAATTTTGACCACCGAAGCCAAAACTGTTGCTCAGGGCATAATCAAAGCGATGGTTGCACGGGCCATTTTCACAGACGTCCAAATGAATTTGAGGATCCTTGTTGAAAACGTTAATCGTGGCATGCAATTTTTGTTCCATGAGGGAATAAATAACGGCAATCGCTTCAAGAGCACCCGCAGCGCCCAGACTGTGGCCCACCATGGACTTGGTAGAATTGATTTTGAAATCACTGGCCGACGACCCAAAAACAGCCTCGATGGCGCGGCACTCGGCGACGTCGCCCAGCGGCGTAGAAGTTCCGTGAGCGTTGACGTAACCCACGTTGGCAGGTTTGATTTGAGCATCGCGAAGGGCTGATTCCATCGCGAGTTTCACACCCAGGCCGTCTGAGCGCGGGGCAGAAATGTGGTGGGCGTCGGCGCTAAGGCCTACACCGGCAATACGAGCGAGCACCTTAGCGCCGCGTGCTCGTGCGTGCGATTCACTTTCGAGGACGAGCACGCCCGCCCCTTCGCCAATCACGAACCCATCGCGGTCCCTGTCGAAGGGGCGCGACGCCGTCTCCGGCGAATCATTTCTTTTGCTTACCGCATGCATGCTGGTAAAACCCGCCAAGCCCAGCGGGTTCACCGTCTCGTCAGCGCCACCGGCAAGCATCACGTCAGCGCGGCCCAGGCGAATCTGGTCCACCGCACTCGCAATCGAGTGATTGCTTGTGGCGCAAGCCGAAGTCACTGAATAACTCGGGCCCATCCACCCCAAGCGATTGCAGACTTCGCCCGAAGCCATGTTCACAATCGCCATCGGGATAAAGAACGGCGACACGCGATTGGGGCCACGCGTAGAAAGCGTCACCGAAGCCTCGTAATAGTGCTTCATGCCGCCAATGCTACTGCCAATCGCCACGCCACAGCGCGTCGGGTCTTCTTCCTTCGGGAAAATTCCCGCATTGCGAACCGCCTGTTGGGCAGCAAAAACAGCATACGTCACGTAACGCGAAAAACGCGCCTGGTCACGAGCCGTACAAAACTCGTTCGACGGGAAATCGCGCACCTCGCCCGCAATTTGTGACGGGAAAGCGCTCGCGTCAAAGCGGCTAATGGGCACGATACCGGACTTGCTCAACAGCAAATTCCGCCAAAACTCATCGGGAAAGTTCCCGAGGGGAGATACACAACCCATACCTGTAACAACGACGTTTTCCATTTCGCGCTACAAGATAGAAAATTACTACATTTCTCACATGCCTAAAAGTTCAAGAAATCTCGTTTGGATGGACCTCGAAATGTCGGGGCTCGAACCCGAAAAAGATGTTATCCTCGAAATTGCAACCATCGTCACCGATGGCAACTTGAATGTGCTCGCCGAAGGCCCCGTAATCGCCGTCCACCAGCCCGAAAACATCTTTGAAGGCATGGATGAGTGGAACACCCGCCACCACAACCAAAGTGGACTCGTGGACCGCTGCAGACACTCGCGTTACACCATCGACGACGCCGACCAGGCCACCCTAGATTTTATAAAGCCATTCACCGAAAAAGGCAAAAACATACTTTGCGGCAACTCCATCACGCAAGATCGCCGCTTTATGTACAAGTACATGCCCAAAATTTCGGCTTGGCTCAACTACCGTAACATTGACGTCAGTTCCCTCAAGGAACTCACCTTCCGCTGGTACCCGAACCTTGCTGAATTCCAAAAAGACAAGAATCACGAAGCTCTGAGCGACATCCGCGAAAGCATCGCCGAACTCGCCTACTACCGGAAGACTATTTTCAAGTAATTCTTTAAATGAAATATTATTACGACCCCAAAAACAGACGCCCATACAAAGAACGAATGAGAAATCGCTGCATTGCCGCAGCCATATTCATAGCCATGTGTGCAGGCATTGGCTCTTGCATTTACCAAAGTGGAGCCTCTAAAAACGAAAAACAAGTCGATTTAGGCAAAACCGAAGAAGTCGCCGCAAGCGAACAAAACAACGATAGCATTTTTAACGCCGAAATCGAGCAAGACAGCCTTTACGCAAGCGAACCGATAACCAAGGCCGAGCAGCAAGCCGAGGATCTAGCCAACACACAGGCCACGGTTACCGCGGCAGTCACGCCAGAAACACCTCCCGAAATTGACGTAATCGACTCGGTCCACATCAAAAAACAGAAAAACGTTTTTCTCGCCGAAAAAATCGACAACATGTTGCGCCGCTTCAAGCCGCTCCACAGCGCAATCCTCGTCGTAGAACCCAAGTCCAACGAAATTATCGCCTGGGGCGAAACCCGCGACGGCAAAGTCCAGAACGAGCCCGATTACTTTGTCAAAAACACCTTCCCAGCAGCCTCACTCGCCAAGACCATCACGATTGCCGCCGCCATGGAAAGCAACCGCTACTCGCTCAACTCCCCCATTCCCGATATTGGAGCCCACCACACACTCTACAAGCGCCAAATTCGCGTCCCAGAAAAATACACTGGCCAAACCATAGAGCTTCAAGACGCCTACGCCAAGTCCGCAAACCCGCCACTCGCCATTATCGGCATGAATGTCGGAGCAAGCCGTCTCAAAAGCGCCGCCAAGAACCTTGGCTACAACACGAACTTCCCGAGCGGCATTCCCGGACGCTCCAATTACGCCCCTCCCGACACCGGCTACGGTCTCGCCGAAGCCAGCTGCGGATTCACTGAATCAACGACGCTCACTCCGCTCCTCGCCGCAGCCCAGGTCCGTTCCATTCTCACCAAAAAGCCGCTTGAAATTCCCTGGGCCGAGAACCTCGCGCCCTACGCCCCCCAAAAACGCATTGCCCTAGACGCTCAAAAATTCAGCGACAACACATATTACGGCCTGCGCGAAGCCATGATTCGAAGCATTACGAACGGCACCGCCCGCAAGCACATTTCGACCCGCAACATGGCACGCAAAAACTACAACGCCTTAAACATTGGCGGCAAGACAGGCTCCCTCGATGGTCAGGATCCGCACGGCCGCTACGAATGGTTCATGGGATTCGCCCAATCCAAGGACGACCCGAGCAAAGCCATTGTCGTTGTCATTTTGCAGATTCACGATTTGCAGGGATTCCGCTCGCAACCCGCGTGCCAAGTGGCAGCAATGATTATAAATTATTGGGCACATCAAACCCTTTGGAATAAATAGGAATTGATAAGGAACAGATTATGGAATTGTCTTGGTGGAATCTAATACCGACTTACTTTGACGGCACCGCCTTCTCTCTCGGGAGTTTCCAAGTCCGCTGGTATGGCGTGATGTACATTTTCGCATTCGTCACCGCATACCTCACCATGTGGAAAATCAACAAGAAAGAGAACATGGGTTACACCAAGGAACAGTTCGACAGCCTCTTCACGTGGATTATCGCGGGAATCCTCATTGGCGCGCGCCTTGGCTACGTATTCTTTTACAAGGCGAGCTACTACCTCGCAAACCCCACCGAAATCATTTTGCCTCTCGCCCACGACGACCTCGGCTACCACTTCACGGGTATTGCCGGCATGAGCTATCACGGCGGCCTCATCCTTGGCATCGTATTTACCATCATTGGCCTCAAGCGCAACAAGATGGACGTTTGGAAGACCCTCAATTTATGTTTTTTGGCAGCGCCGCTTGCCTACACTTGGGGACGTTGGGGCAACTTCATTAATGGTGAACTCTTTGGCGAAGTGACCAAGAGCGCCATTGGCATGTGGTTCCCGCTAGCCCACGACAGTCCAGTCACGAACCCGATTTTGCACCATCCTTCTCAGTTGTACGAAATGTGCTTTGAAGGTATCGGATTGTTCTTTGCACTCTGGTTCCTGCGTAAAATTCCGCTGCTAAAAGACAAAATGCCGTGCTTGTACCTGATGGGTTACGGGATTTTCCGCTTTTTCATCGAATTTTTCCGCCGTCCGGACGCCCACCTCGGACGCATAGACCTCTTTGGCATGAGCCGCGGTCAGACGCTTTGCAGCCTGATGATTTTAACCGGGCTCACCTGGCTTATCGTGCTGATTTACAGGCAGAAAAAAGCTAATTGCTGACGCTGAGTTCACTCACGGCTAACGCAGGCACCTTGTAGCTTGCAAACGGGTCGCGGTATTCGTTACCCACAGCCACAACATTCTTGATGATGTCAAAGAAGTTGCCGCTGAGCGTCACGCCATCGACCGGATGCACTATCTGGCCGTTTTCGCACCAGAAGCCATGCGCGCCAATGCTCAATTCGCCACTGACGGCATTGCAACCGGAGTTGCCTTCGAGGCGGACCACGAAAAGGCACTTGGGGAACAACTTGAGCAGTTCCGCAGTCGTCATTTGCCCCGCCGGCACCAGCAGATTGTAGAAGGAGGTCGACATCTTGCCGCCAAAACTGCGAGCGCCATTGCCCGTTGTTTTGCAGCCGGCCTTTGCAGCGGTTTCCAAGTTGTAGAGCGCAGAATTGAACACACCGTTATCAACAACCTTCACGCGTTCCGTAGGGCAACCCTCGGAATCAAAGTAGAACTTGGTTTCAAAATTCTCGCCAAACGGATCGTTCCAAATGGAGAACGCATCACTTGCAATTTTCTCGCCTTCCTTGCCGGCTAGGCGGGACATACCCTTTTGCATAGCTTCGGCCACAAAGGGCGAGCAGTACATCCCGAGGAAACGCGCCGAAATGCGTTCCGAAAGCACTACCGGAATCTTGCCGCCCTCAATCTTTTGGGCGCCAAAAAGTTCCGTCGCATATTCCGCCGCTCGACCCGCAATCTCATCGACGCTAAAATCCTTCCAATCGCGACCGTTCTTCACGTAATTGCCAAGCTTCTTGACGCCATCGCGGCTAGCAACGGCCCCGGCCCCCACAGACACGGAATTAGAACGCGATTCATAAAAGAGCCCCGTGTTATTCGCCACAATGGAATAATCGCGGTCCAAATCGCCCCCAAGGTACGGAATGTTCTCGATTTCCTTGGATTTTGCGAACGTCGCCTTTTCTAGATCAATGCAAAAATCCTTCAGCTGCGCAAGGTCAAGCGAATCCAAAGCCGGATTATAATTGCATGCGTCCGAAGGCAAATTCTGCGCCGTCGGCAACTGGATATCGATTTTTTCGGTCCACTGCGTGTGGCAAACAGCATCCTTCAAAGTCTGCTGCAAAGCTTCCTTGGTCAGGCGCTCCGTATGCGCATAGCCCGGGCGGCCATCCTTAATCACGCGAACGCCAAGCCCAACGGAATCTGAAATTTCGGTGTTCTGCACCTGTCCCTGAAAAACGGACAAGCCCTCGGAATGCGAATTCGAGGCAATAATATCAAACTGTTCAGCCTCGTTCTTGGCGAGGTCACACATACAACTTACAGCGTCTTTGATATTCATAGTGGTTAGTGGTTAGCCCTTTAGGGCGTAAGCAGTGGTTGATGGTTAGGGGGCGGCTGCGCCGCCTTTATAAATCCTGTTTACAGCTTACTATCAATGGGTTCGGGTTAGTGGTTAGTTCCTATGAGATTTGCTTTCGAGCATTTTCCAGTAGGCGGCGGGGCTTCCCGTAACGGATTCCAGCGATTCCGCCAGTTCCTTGGTAATCGGCTGCGTTCCGTCGATAAGTTTTTCAAGAAGTTCGTCAGAAACGCCAAGACGACGCGCAAACTCAATCTTGTCCATCTTGAGCCATTCAATGCCCTCCAGAATCGCAGCCCCTGGAGTCGGGACACCATGTCTAGCCATAAATCCTCACTTTCCTAAATCGACCGTTTTCCAGCCCTCGGCGCCAAACCGCAAATCGCGCTCGACGAACTCCCAAATCAGGAGTTTTTTGCCTTTGAGAACACCAGCCTTGCGGGCAAGTTTTTCACGCACGAGCGTACTTGCACCGCCATCGCTTACGATGCTTGCCACGGGGCGTTTCATTTCGCGGGCGAAGTGCGCAATCCAGCCCGCATTCACGGGCGAATCGGTTTGGTAAATTCGACTGAAGCTATCACCAAGAATTAAAATTTTTGATTTTCTAAAATCGTCTTTAAAAGGCGTACGGTTCGTATCGATTGTCACGGAATCACGTTCAGAAATCACCTGTTCATAAACCACATGGCCCGTCACGCGTTGCACCTTGAAGGTATTGAACTTGTTGAGTCCGCTCATTTCGCCAATGTCGCCCATGCGGTCCGCCACGGAATCCACGGCCACGTAATCCACACTTTCGGCGCCGACATCCACGACACCCGCTTCAGCCATTTTGCGCACCTTCGCAGAAATTTCTCGAGCAGCAAGTTCCGCACCTCGTGGAGTCCAGTGCGTGTCGTCGTTCAGGTAAAGGGCGCCCAATTTTGCATCATCAGCCTTGGCGGCCCAGAGCGGCGTGTACAAATCTACGGTGTTAAAGCCAAGTGCCGCAAGGCTATCGAGAATGGCCTTGCCATGGCCCGCGCGGCAGATGCCGTTGGAATTCTGCAGGCTCGCAGTACGGCCCGTCAAGCGTTCCGGGTAGATGCTCGGCTTGCCGGGGACAATCACCACCAGGAGTTCCACGCCCTTCGCCTTCAACTGGTCGCGGAATTTTGAAATCGCAGAAATCGGATTGTCGAGTTTTGCGCTGCGCACGTCAAGCGGCGACGGCTGCACCAGGAATTCAACATCCTGACGGTAGTAGAGCCATGGATTAGACGAGAGACGAGAGACGAGAGACGAGAGAGTGTCATCGGAAGGCGAGAGACGAGAGGGATTCTTGCCAAGCACGACCTTCTCGCCTGGGTCGTTGAAAATCTTCCATACGGCAAGCTGGTATTTCGGACGCACGGCAAGCACCAAGGCGTTTTCGTCCTCGACCTTGTTTTCGAACGCACGCAAGTAGCGGCTCGTCCAAACGCCGTAATGCTTTACGTCCAAAAAAGCATTCACCCAGGAGAACCCGCTGAATTCCGCAATAACCGCTTTGAGGCAACTATCCACCGTCGGGAACGTCTCCGGTTCATCTTCCAAACCAGCGAGCAGCGTATCGGCCTGCTTCAAAAGTCGGTAACGCGCCTCGGCCGAATCCAGTTCCGCATAGGCATTCACGGTCAAAACCGAAGCCTCAAGGTCCGAAACCGCCGAAACCACAGGTACCAAGGCATCCGCCGTTTCGGCCCCGCCCGCAATCGCCTCGCGAGCAGCACGCCAACGCGCCTCCACGGAATCCGCAGCCGCAGCAATAGCCGCCCCGCGCTTGAACGGCGTGTAAACCACATCCTTGAAAATATCAAAACATAAAAAACGCTTTTCACCGCGCAAGTCCGCTACAGCCTGCACGCTAAACGGCAACAGCAACAGCAAACCAAAAACAACTATGAGAATAATAAACTTCTTTTGCACTATCTAAAAATAGCAAAAAAAGAAAATCTATTTTAGGTAAGCTCTACACTTGGCAATAAAATCGTCGTACGCCTGCTCACGCGTTTGGCCACGGCAGTAATCGCCAACCTTGCAACCTTCCTTCTTGTACTGAACCAGGTTCTCTTCCGTAACCAATCGGCCACCATAAACACCGGCATGATTTTGGGCAACAGAACGTTGAGTCTCGTAAAGGGAAACAGAATCTGCGCATACGTATTTACGATCCTTCATATTTTCACAAGCAGTCTTAGACACTCCAATCAGAGCTTCCTGAAGCGTCTTAACAGTCGAATCCGCTGTAAAAATGCGCTTGGCCACATAGAAGGTTTCCCCTTCAACATACTGGAATTCCCATTCATTGGCCTCTTTTTTAAAATCGCAATTCGTGACAATATTGAAATCGGTTACAGACTTTACGGGCTTAACGGCATTTTTTTCATCAGGCGAAGAACCTCCCGACACGCTATCATCGGATGTGCAGCCGCACAGAATGCAAAATAAAACCGGAACGCAAACCTTTACATATTTTTTTAAATTCATACCCACCCCTTCAATTTTTTTGATTTCACAATATTATTTCAAGTGTTTTTGGCACTCCTCCATGAAATCTTTAAAATATTCCTTTCGTGTTTTTCCCGAAAAATAATCGCCAATTTTATAGCCCTTATCCTTAAGGTCCTCGTAATTTTCTTCGGTCACCTCTATCCCACCATAAATATCGCCATGCTTCGGGAAAGAAATAGAGCTAACTTCAAACGAAACGGAATCCGTACACACATAACGCACCTGAATAAGCTCGCTAGCCTCAAACGCTTCGCACGCCGACTTGCTCATTCCCTCCATGGCTTCCCATTTTTCCATGGTCACGGAATCCTTGCCAAAAGACAACCTTTGTGCATAAAGCCAATTTTTTTCAACGTATTGGAATTTTAAGTCATTATCGCTTTCAGAGAAATCACATTTGGTGACGACATCATAATCATCTTCTTGAGCAGAAGACGATTTACGCTCGGAACTTTCCCCTGCGGAAGTTGACGAAGTCTCCTTGTTATAGCATCCAGTCGTAGCCAAGAACAAAACCGAAATGCTGGCCAAAGCGATTTTTTTAAAATTCATATTTACTCCCCTCAAAAAATGTTTTGGAAATTAAATTTCCCAAATCTCTTCAATTTAACCACTTTGCAAACTTTTGTCAACACAAATCCAAACGAGAGTGTTCCAAATCACACTATTTCAAAATAAAAAAGGCTCCCTCATGCGAGAGAGTCTTTTTATACCCGGTCCGCGACTCGAACGCGGAGCTAGTCCTTAGGAGGGACCCGTTTTATCCCGTTAAACTAACCAGGCAACAATTCGGCAGTCAAGCCACCGAAGCAAGAGCAAATATACAAAAGATTCAATAAAATGTCATCAAGCCCCCTGGAGTCCCAAGGAATACTGCTCATTTTAACCGTTTTTTTATATTTTATACCTTGGAAATGCTTATGCAAAAGAAAGACGAGCCCGAAGTACAATCGCGCCTTAGTCTGCAGTTAACCCATAAAAAATTTGAATCATGGAAACCGAATACACCGTCACTGGTAAAATCCTAGGCTTAAAAAAAAGCGAGGCCGAGCCCATTGAATTCGAGGGTTTTCATTTTAACATAAAGCCCTGCGCCGCTCAGTCCAGCGCAATTTCTCTGAGTGACCCCACCAACGCACAAAGCGTCTCTGAAGCGACCCTCACCCGCCTCTGCCAGCTACTCTCCAAAAGATTCAATTGCAAAGTCTACCTTTGCAAAGGGGCCGAGACCTACGGCAACGCGAACGTATTTAACGGAGGGTCCGACTACGAAATCGTGAGCGAAAAGTGGTTCTTGTGCGTTTTCGAAAATGGTCACGAAATCCTTTGCGAAACAACCGACCACTGGAACCCCATGTAAGCTTCAGTCGCCTTGCGTTAGTCCTTGAGGCAACGAACGGAGAAACAGTCACTTGCAAGTGCAGCATCCATCATCAGGCGCGGTTCGAGAGACTCGATCTTGTAGTTGTTACGGGAATTCTTGGACTTTTTGTTGTTCTTGTTGAGTTTGGACATAGAACCCCTATAGCCTTTTTCCCAAAGGCATTGTTAATTTGTTTAAAATCTTGTTATAATTAGTAGTTTTTTACGCAGCGGACAGGAAAAGCACGTTTTGACTTAGCCTCTTCATAAAGGCGGTTCATGCCTTGAGATTCTATCGAGACTAGATGCGCCTTTTCAGGATAATCACTTGATTGCTCCGGTGACCAGAAAAAAGTCTGTTTCTTTATAAGTTTGAAAGTTGTAGTACCGTTTTCATAACGTAGCCAATATCCTGTAGGCAATATCGATAGACCAGAACCGTTGTTACCGAAACCAGCTACTTTCGAGCCCAAATAGGATACACTACTATGCTGCAAATAAGCCCATTCCCCTTCACTTGCAACATGCCACCCCTCGGGGCAAATACCCTGATGCTGTACATAATATTGTGGTTGCGTATAACCGCTGGGATAAACGAATTTTTGAGAGCAAGCCTCTGCACTCATAGAGACGCTGTCACACACTGCGGGAAAATTCATCGCATTGCTCCAAGTATAGAGGCCGCCCCAGCCGTTTTCGCAGTACCACGGGTCATCATCGTAACAGTACTTCGTGGAGTCTCCCTGCACTGTACCGCCAGACACCATCTTACCATAATTCAGGTTCTCGGCAAAGAAAACATAAGTTTTTTCAAAAACATCATCATACTTGCTCACCGTACGATACTTGTGTCCGTCACGCGGATCCGTGAACTCGCCGTAAGACACCTTCTCGTTGAACTGCTTCGACATGTCGAAGTAGCTGCTGGTAGGCGCAGCCGAACTGGAGGACACCGGAACCCAATAGCCGTCATGACAAATAACCTTTACCCCATTCGCCCTTTGAGTTTTGCCCTCCTCAGAGCAAGGCCTTTTTTCTTCGCCAGAGCTACTGTTCGTCCCAGCAGACGTTCCCGAGCTGCTCGACGTTACAGAAGAACTGCTCTTGGAGTCGGTGGACGAGCTTGATTTTGCAGAGGAGGAGCTGTTCGTAGTCGAAGACGAGACGCTGCTGCTGGATTTGTCATCTTTGCTGCTGCAAGACGAGGGGCTAGAGCCTTCATGGCTGTCGCCACTCAGGGTAGCGCCGCTGTCGGAGGATTCCTTTTCCGGTTCAACGAAGCTGCTGCTGTCGTCGTCACCGCACGCGACAAGGCCGAGGGTCATCATGGCGACAAATCCGACAAAGAGAAAACGCTTGAAGTCAAGAACTATGGGAAACTCCTTTTGTACGTAAAGAATTTATAAAAAACATTTGGTACGAGACGGCCGCTTATTTTAATTTTCAATGGGACTAAGTCCAGTCCTCAATACAAAGCCCCTCCACACGTGAAAACTCGCGAACATTGTGCGTGACAAGGCAGCCGCCCATCGCCGTCGCCGCTATCACGAGATCATTCGGGCCAATCGGGCACCCCCGTTCTTCAAGCTGATGGCGGATTTTCCCATAAGCCTTCGCTGCGGCCTTGTCAAAAGGAACAATCTGGAACTCTCGCAAAAAGGCATCGTACAAAGCTTTCGTCTTTGCGTAATCCCTACTCCGACGAGCGCCATACTCCAGTTCGGCACAGACAACGGAAGGAACGACAATCGACGTGGCCGGGATGCGTTCAAAGTGTTTACGAATCTCGGGGAACAAGCCCTTTACCGCATAAACGATGATGTTCGTATCCAGGAAGTATTTCACAGTTCCTCCCTGGGCGTATCAAGATTTGCATCCAGCTCATCGGGAACTTCAATGCCGAGGTTCTTGCCGCTGCCAAACAGATTCCAAAAATCGGGCGAATAAGTTGCCTTGGCAGATTCAGCGATATCCAAATCCAGGGCGCAAGGAAACTTCTGTTCACGCACCACCTGGCGCAGGAACATGTTTATCCCGACGGAAAGGTTCATACCCAAGGCGTCGAAAACGCGTTCGGCGTCTTTCTTGACTTTTGGGTCTATTCTAAAGGTGAACGAGGTCGATGCGGACATAATAGCCTCCATGCTACACCTCCCCAATATACATTTTTATAAGAACAACATCAATACACGTATTAACAATGTATTTACATTTTTTACAAAAAAAGAGCGTTTTAATTCGTTTTTTACACATTTCAACTCCTTTTGCGCTACAAGCAGAATTTTTTAAGCGCAATCTTACTTTACAGCAATATAGCAAAAACGTATGTCAAAGTATGACACTCGCCACATAATCCAAGAGACTCGATCTTGTAATTGTTACGGGAATTCTTGGACTTTTTGTTGTTCTTGTTGAGTTTAGACATAGAACCCCTATAGCCTTTTTCCCAAAGGCATTGTTAATTTGTTTAAAATCTTGTTATAATTAGTAGTTTTTTACGCAGCGGACAGGAAAAGCACGTTTTGACTTAGCCTCTTCATAAAGGCGGTTCATGCCTTGAGATTCTATCGAGACTAGATGCGCCTTTTCAGGATAATCACTTGATTGCTCCGGTGACCAGAAAAAAGTCTGTTTCTTTATAAGTTTGAAAGTTGTAGTACCGTTTTCATAACGTAGCCAATATCCTGTAGGCAATATCGATAGACCAGAACCGTTGTTACCGAAACCAGCTACTTTCGAGCCCAAATAGGATACACTACTATGCTGCAAATAAGCCCATTCCCCTTCACTTGCAACATGCCACCCCTCGGGGCAAATACCCTGATGCTGTACATAATATTGTGGTTGCGTATAACCGCTGGGATAAACGAATTTTTGAGAGCAAGCCTCTGCACTCATAGAGACGCTGTCACACACTGCGGGAAAATTCATCGCATTGCTCCAAGTATAGAGGCCGCCCCAGCCGTTTTCGCAGTACCACGGGTCATCATCGTAACAGTACTTCGTGGAGTCTCCCTGCACTGTACCGCCAGACACCATCTTACCATAATTCAGATTCTCGGCAAAGAAAACATAAGTTTTTTCAAAAACATCGTCATACTTGCTCACCGTACGATACTTGTGTCCGTCGCGAGGGTCTGTAAATTCTCCGTACTCAACATCCGGATTGAATTGTTCCGTCATATCGAAGTAGCTGCTAGTAGGCTCCGCCGAACTGGAGGATTCCGGAACCCAAAAACCGTCATGACAAATAACCTTTACCCCATTCGCCCTTTGAGTTTTGCCCTCCTCAGAGCAAGGCCTTTTTTCTTCGCCAGAGCTACTGTTCGTCCCAGCAGACGTTCCCGAGCTGCTCGACTTAACGCTTGACGAGGCTGGGCTAGACTCACCGCCACTGTTCTTGTCTCCTGTAGACGAACTGGATTTCGCAGACGACGAACTGTTCGTCGATAAGGACGAGACGCTGCTGCTGGATTTGTCTCCATTGCCGTCACTGGTCCCGTCGCCGCTGCTCAGGATTTCGCTAGACGAAGATTCCTTTTCCGGCTCAACGAAGCTGCTGCTGTCATCATCGCCACAGGCGGTAAAGAACATGGTTGCCGCGAACAGGGCCGCTGGGAGGGCAAATGGTAGCAATCGTTTCATCTGTTTACTCCAAAGTAAGCAAGAAGAATATATAAAAAAATTTCGGGGTGCTAAGATGCATGCCCTTCCGGAGAAAGTTCCTCCAGCAGAAGTTCCTTTTCCAAATCCATGAACATTTTCACCTCAGCCAGATTAACTTTATTTGTACCATTTGCAAAAACGCGACGACATAAATACTGGGTGTAGTAAGCATGCCGCTTAGTCCAATCCATAATGAACTCAATGCATTCTCCATTTTACAAAATGCATTATACAAAATGTGAAATACAAAATGTTTAATAAAAGGTCAACACACTATCAATCAAAAATCAAGCAGATGGCGTTCCAAAATTTCCTTCGCATGGTAGGTGATGATGATGTCGGCGCCGGCGCGCTTGAAGGCAATCATGTTTTCGCGGATGATGGCGTTCTCGTCGATCCAGCCGTTTTTGCCAGCGGCCTTCACCATGGAATATTCGCCGCTTACGTTGTACACAGCCACGGGGACGTTGCTGATTTCGGCGGCACCGCGGAGTACGTCGAGGAAAGCGAGGCCCGGCTTCACCATCACGATGTCGGCGCCCTCTTCCAAATCGAGTTCCACTTCGTGCATGGCCTCGCGGGCGTTTCGAACGTCCATCTGGTACGTTTTGCGGTTGCCAAAGTGCGGGGCGGAATCGGCGGCATCGCGGAACGGGCCGTAGTAGGCGCTCGCGAACTTCGCGCTGTAGCCCATAATGGGCGTATTCGCAAAACCGGCTTCGTCAAGCGCTTCGCGGATGGCGGTGATGTGGCCGTCCATCATGTCGGAGGGCGCAACCATGTCGGCACCGGCGACGGCCTGCGAAACAGCCGTCTTTGCAAGTAGTTCAAGCGTCGGGTCGTTATCCACGTCGTTACCCTTGATGATGCCGCAGTGGCCATGGCTCATGTATTCGCAAAGGCAAACGTCGCAAATCACGTAGATTTCCGGGAAATTAGCCTTGATGGCACGCACGGCACGCTGGACGATTCCGTCATCATCGTAAGCACCGGTCGCCATTTCGTCCTTGTGGTCCGGGATTCCGAACAAAAGAACGGACTTGAGGCCGAGCGGACCAAAAGAAGCGAGTTCCTTCAATAGTTCATCAATCGAAAAGCGGAACTGGTTCGGCATGGAAGGAATTTCTTCCTTGACTCCCTCGCCTTCCACCACGAACATGGGATAAACGAGGCAATCGGCACTGACGGAGGTTTCCGCAATCATGTTGCGGATGGTTTGATTTTGACGAAGACGACGAGGACGGAAAAGCATAGGTTAGTGGTTGGTGGTTAGTGGTTAGTGGTTAGGAAATCGTGCTCAATTTTTTCCAGGTCGGTTGCCCAGTCGGTCTGGATTTTTTGTTTGAGTTTCTTGGCGAGGCTCGGGGATTTACCCTGGGTGGAGACGGTCACCGCGATATTCCGGCCGAAATCCATGCGGGCAGGCACAATGAAATCGCCATCCAGGTAATCGCAGGCGTTGTTCACCAAAATGCGGCGGGCGCGGGCATCATTGCTGACTTGTGCATTCACCGTGGGCTGGTCGGTGCAGATAAACACCAGCGAAGCGCTACGAAGGTCGAGAGTTTCGTAGGGGCGCTCTTTTAAGACGAGAGACGAAAGCGAGGACTGCGCGGAAACAGATTGCGACGCGGAGGAGTGTGCCGCGGAAGACTGTGCCGAAACTGACTGCGCGAGTTGCAAAAATTCGGGGTCAAATTGCGGGGCGACGACAGTGATGCGAGCCCCTGTCGGCAAGAGCGTCTTCACCTTGCGAAGGGCGATGCGACCGCCACCCACGACAAGGACGTTTCTGCCTTCAAGATTCATTTCGATGGCAAAGAGAGACGGCTTCGTCGCTGCATCGGGGCGCAAAGACGTGGTCGAAGTTGCAGCAGTTTGCGAACAAACTTCCCCGTTCACCTTGCAGACTTGCTTTGCGACCATGTCCGGGAATTCCTCCCATTCGCCAAGCGGCGGCAAAAGCGTGATGGGAATCTGAGGAAAATCCTTCTGCGCAGCGGCGACAATCGCCGGGATATCGGCCTTGGAATGCTGGCCGTTCAAAAGCAAATACGGAAGGAGCGTCACCGATTCCACGTCTTCACGCAAAATCGTGCGCAAATCGGCATCAAAATCGGCAAGGCTCGTGCTCGCCACGCGAGTGCCCGGCATGTCGTGATGCAAGCGGTCCATCACCGCCTCGAAACCGCGGTAAGCCCCCGGCCGAATGCAATTATGCGCGATGATCAAAACGACTTTCATGCGTAATACTCCGCGATTTTCTTCACGAGGGAATCCATCGTGGTTTCGTCGCTTTCGACGACTTCAAAGCCGTACTTCTTTGCGGTGGCAGTGGTCATGCGACCGATGGAAAAACAGGCGCGAGGCGCAAGGTTCGGAGAAGCCGAATCGAGTTCGGCTTGACTGTCAACGGAGCCGTGCTGAACGACTTTCGCGAAATTTTCTACGGCGCTGGAACTTGCGAAAACGACGGCATCGGCGGCGCCAACGGCTTCGAGTTTCCAGTCGGGCAAAGTTTTCGCGGGGAGCGTTTCGTACACTACCCAGCGGGTCGCCTTAGGGAGGAACGTCGTCAAGGTATCGTCGGCGAGGTTTCCCTGCAACAGGAGAATACGGGATTCTGCGCACTTTTCCGCAAGCAGTTTGCCGAGGCCTTCGCCGGTGTGGTCTTCAGGAACAAAGTCGCAGCGGAGACCGCGTTCGAGGAGTTTCTTTTCAGTAATCTTCCCCACGCTCGCAATCTTCTTGCCGGCGAGAGCACGAATGTCGAGGCCCGCCTTGAAGAACGCATCAAAGAAACTTTCCACGCCGTTTGTGCTCGTGAAAGCAAGGATATCAAAATTCGCGAGATCCGCGAAGTTTGCCGCAGCACCGTCCAACGAACCCACGCGCGGTTCAACGCTGCGGGTTTCAATCATCGGGGTCTCGATGACCTCGGCGCCGAGGGCGGTAAGTTTCGCGGAGATTCCGCTCGCCTGTTTTGCGGCACGAGTCACCACGAGGCGCTTCCCGGAAAGCGGAAGATTCCTGCGCCAAGCGAGTTTGTCGCCCAGTTCCACGACGCCACCCATAATCGTAATCGCAGGTGCCACCACGTTTTCGCGGGTAATCGTCTCCGCCGCAGTTTCAAGCGTGCAGGTCACGGTGCGCTGGTACGGAGTTGTCCCCTTTTCAATGAAAGCCAAAGGTGTTTTCGGGTCCTTGCCGCATTCCATAAGGCGGCGGGCAATCATTTCCATGTTTGCAATGCCCATCAGGAAAATCAAGGTGCCAGGGCACTTTGCGAGCGCCGGGAAATCAAGGCCAGCAATTGATGACGCCTGGATTCCGTCGGAGCTTCGCTCCTCCAGAGCGACTTCTTTAGAACCATCTTGCTTTTCATGCCCTGTGATGATGTGGAAACTGGTCGCGATTCCGCGATGGCTCACGGGAATCCCCGCGTACGCAGGCACGGAAATCGCAGAGGTCACGCCGGGCACGACTTCGAATTCCACGCCGGCTTCCACAAGTTCCAAAGCCTCTTCGCCGCCGCGGCCAAACACGAACGGGTCACCGCCCTTGAGTCGCGCAATTACAGCACCAGGCATTTCCTGCGCGAACTTCACTAGAAGTTTATTGATTTCGGATTGCTTTACCTTGTGGTGCGTGGGCATCTTCCCCACATCCACCATTTGCGCCTTGTCGTTACAAAAAGCAAGAATCGAAGGCGAAACCAGACGGTCATAAACAACAACGTCCGCGCGTTCCAAAATCGCTTTTCCACGTAACGTAAACAGCCCCGGATCGCCGGGCCCCGCGCCAATCAAAAAAACTTTGCCAAAATCATTCATCACCTTCAATTTAAAAAAATCCAAGCGTAAACAACCGCCTGGATTCTATTAAGGACTTTAAATTAAAGCACTAGCGCACATTTACCCGTCTTATTTGCGAATCAATGCGAACTAAATAAGTCCCCGCATGCGGCATATCCACTGCAAAGTTTACAGCACCTACGCGAGACGTAAATACGTCCTTACCCAGCATATCGAATACGGTCAACACAGCCCCAACCTTCGCCCCCGCAATCTGCAGACTACGGCCAGCAACACTCACACTGAACTGAGGCATCGTCACAACCTGTTCAATGGCATTCTTATTGCTCGACGAGCTGCTCCTGTCAGACTTTACAGAACTGCTGGATAATTTAACAAAGCTACTAGACGATTTAACGGAGCTGCTAGAAGAACTAGACAACGGCAAATCCTTATCCGTACTCTTTTCGGATTTCTGGTAAATGGAATAGTACACCAAATCGCCATAAACATCATATAATCCAACGGTTCCATTTACACCCCATCCAAGGAAGGTATAAACATAGCGGGCATCCTCTTCTCCACCCAAATCATCAGGATATTCTACATCGCTTGCAAGCGTGCCATAAGCATATTCCTTTGGCTCTATAACATCCCTACCATAAAAATCCCTAAATGATACCATATATTTCTTTGGGGTCCAAGCAGCATAGTACTTCTTTGCACTCGTAGACTTCGCCGCAATTTTCGTCACAGCCACACACCCGTCCTTAGAAATTTTATCGGCACACGCTCTGGATTCAAACCACCCCGCAAAATCATAATACAGGCTAGTAACGTATTCTGCGCCCGGCAAATCCAAAGATTCATCGTAACTAAAGTTTTTGATGTTACTGAATTCGCTAATAAAACCTCCGTTTCCATAAAGTGTCACCGGGAAAACTATTTTTCCGGAATAACGCGGCAACGAATCAACGCTAACATTTTCGCCCCAGGTACCGTCATAATCATGTAACAGAACGGCGACAGAGCCATTTTTAAAGTCATCGGCGGTCACGACTTCACCATTTTCAAGAGACGCGCCCACATAAAATACATTGTTCAAGGAACAGGCGTCATCTCCAGAATAGAGGGCTACATTCGGTCCCCAATAATAGGAATTATTAATAATAATCTCGCCTTTATTATAGCCAACAAAGCTACCTACATTTTCAGAACCTTTTACAGAATCCAAAACATACACGTTCTCTACAGAAAGTACGCCATCGTTCACACCAGCTATGCTACCGACGTTAGCCTTTCCACTAAAATAGGAGTTTTCTATACCCATATTCCTTACAAACGCAGGCATTTTATGGGAACCAACAACATAACCGAACAGGCCTATATCGGAAGCTTCCGCATCATCAATAAACAATCCGCTAATTTTATGGAATTCACCAAAGAAAGTTCCTGCAAAAGGATGTTCGGCTGTTCCAATCGGCGTCCATTTTACAACATCGTTTCCGTCAATACGGACATTCACCAAAATATCATTTTTGAGCTTTCCACAAAGCATAACGTCCGGATACTCCGAAGTATTCACAAAAGACGAAAACCAGAATAGCTCCGGAGCATTGGTAATTTCGTAGCATCCGTCAACATAATTAGGTTCCGCAGCTACAATCGTTTTTCCAACGCCATTGAGAACCGGGTAAGCGTCCTTACCGATAGCCTGCCCCCAAACAGAACCATCAACAATGCTATCTTTATAATTGTGCAATAAATCAACTACAAATCCATTTTCAAATTCATTTTTAGAAATAACAAAACCGTTTTCGAGTTTAGCTCCCAAGCTGTAGGAATTTACGATTACCGAAGTTCCTTGGCCAGAAACCACATTGCCATTGTAATCTAAAGACCTCATATTGACATTACGAACAACGGAATTGGCTATAGTGGAATCCTTTATTCCTGCCACATATGAATTGACAACAACGGCCTTACCACTATTATTCGCGAGCCCTCCATACAAAGATGTATTCGACATTCCAACATCATAGGAATTTACAATGGTCAATTCCGAACCATATTTATTTAATCCAACCAGCCCAGCATAAAACGACCCATACACATAAGACTTGTTATACGATTGACTTATTAAAACTTTTGAGTATTCCTTGACACTCGCAATAATTCCACCAACATTCGTCCCATTAAAATAAGAATCGGCAATTCCCACATTCTTAATTTGAACAGGAGAATCAGGATTTTCATTTGAAACATTTGCGAACAAACCAGCAAGACCATATTGGTTAACAAAATACAAGCCTCGAATTTCATGACCATTTCCATCAAAAGACCCCGAGAAATCAGAATTCAATCCTATGGGAGTCCAAATCATGAACTGATTCACAACATTCGTGTCAGGATTCAATTCGCCATTGACCAAAACATCTTCATTCACCACGATATCGGCAGTCAATTTTCCACAAGAGGTTGCATTTTTTTTGACCAATTCGGCAAAGCCATAGAGTTCCTCCGCAGTTCCTATTTGGTAGCAGTCATCAACCAGCTCAGGCGTTTTTATGTCAAGCCATTTAGCATACAAAGTAATATCCGTTTTTACAGTATCTGCAATGACGTTTAATTTTTTACCATCATCACCATCAGATGTAAACCAACCGCGGAAAACCGAATGATCTTTGGAAATATCCGTCGGCAACGCAACCGTATTTCCTTCTAGGAAAGTTGTTGAATTAGGAGATACTTCAAATGAGCCTCCATTCGTTACGAAATTCAATTTGTGAATTGGAATCCAGCGGGCCCAATAAGTCAGCTCATCCTGACCAGACGCCTGCAAAACATCTACAGATTGGCAGTAACTATCCCGCGAAGCCGCACAACCTTCAGTTTCAAACCAACCATCAAAAACGTAATCATCACGATTCTCGGGATACAGTAAATCAACGTCAAAAAATTCATACGCTTCAAAAGCTGTATCTTTTTCGGGTTCAAAATTTTTCAACACAATAGGGTTACTCACCTGCAAAAAAATTTTATCAACATCACCACTCAATTTTGGATAATCATCGTCTTTCCCTTGTCTCCAAACAGAGCCATCAACATATTCATCTTTATAAACATGTAAGCGTACCGCCACATCACCATTGTAAAAATCCGATGAGTCCTTATGAATGGCATTTTTTACACTTGAAGAACCGTTATAAAACACATTAAACGCAGTCAATCCATTACTGGCATTTACAATATCATCGGTATAGCCAAAATCTGAGACAATCTTTCCAAAATTAAATACGTTACGCATTATAATGTAAGCGTACATTCTAGTCGAAATAAAACCACCCGCAAAAATATCAGAAGATACTGTGCCTACATTATATGAATTCAAAAAGGTTATATCACTATATAAAATATTACCAACAAAGCCGCCCGCATAATAACCACTCGTAACAACACCCTTATTATACGAATTCAAAAAAACAATCTCACCGAATCCGTTTCCAACAAATCCCCCAACAGCATTCTCACCAATAATAGAACCTTGATTATAAGAATCCTTAATGGACGAATTTCCTAAATCAACATATCCAATAAAGCCTCCGCACGCCATTCCCGCAATAATCTTTCCCATATTAGCAGAATAAGAAATATCGACATCAGTATCGTTAGTGGAGCCAAGCAATCCTCCAGCATAACCATGTTCAGATATTATCAAGCCGGAGAAAGTAACATTGGAAATAGAAACAATAGCATCTGTTGAATACGAAATAAAGCCCACAGAAGCAGACTTAGAAGAGGTATTCAAATAAGAATCCTCTATATACAAACTATCAATAGTAACAGGCTTTTTTGAAGTACCTCCAGAAACAAAACCAAAAAATCCCGGAAAATAATTTGAAATTACAAACAAGCCTTTTATTTTATGACCATGCCCCTTAAAGGTTCCAGAAAAGGGATGGTCCATTGCTCCAATCGGATTCCATCTTATAAAATCAGAAGCATCAGCCACATTCAATGTATCGTCTACAATAACATTTTCATTCAATGTTATATCTGCAGTCAACTCTCCACATGCCCAAGGATGTCCTTCCGTAAGATCCGTGCCGTTAACGTAGTTCGAAAATGTGAACAATTCTTCTGCAGAGCCAATCTTAAAGCATTCCTCTGTAGCCGATGGTTCATCAGCAAAGGCAAAAACGGACAAAGCCATCAAAAGTACGATGGAAACATCAATTTTTGACCATTTATAAAAAGCTCGAGCAAACATCATCACAAGCTCCTAGTGCAAAAACGAACTTTTATAACGAACTAAATATAAGTTACATCCTATATTTCGGCAAAAAAACTTTAATCAAATAAATGGATTTTAAATAGACAACTGTCTTTTAATTTGCTCAGCGAGGCGAACGCCCAGGGCTTTCGCACTAGGTACGGCATCGGCTGATTCAGGGACAAGACGGCAAGATTCCTCGGCCTTGAGCAAGCGTTTGCTCGCCTCGTCCCAGTAGATGCCGCGAATTTTCATTGTGCGGGAACCTGCGCAGCCTTCGATTGCCGAAGCGTTCACGAATTCCGCAAAGCTCGCCACGGGGAACTGGCAGCCAGCATCGAGCGCCTTGAGGAACGCCATTTCGGATACGGCGATGCAATAGGTTTCCATGTGATTTGCGCGGGCGAGAATTTCTTGAACTTCCGCGAAGCCAAATCCGTCGGTGCGCGGCTCTTGTTCAAAACTGCGCGGTTCACGCAAAGTTTCTATCGCGAGAATGCCCTGACCGCTTGCGGGGAGCACTTGTTCGGTGCTGAAATATTCCGTCACCTGGTCGGCGAGGCCCATGCGTTTGAGGCCCGCGGCGGCAAGCACGACGCCATCGAGTTCCGCGAGTTTCGCGATGCGCGTCTGGATGTTCCCGCGAATCGGGACATACTCCAAATCAGGGCGGAGCGCCTTGAGTTGCACCACACGGCGAATGCTTCCGGTGCCGACTTTTGCACCCGCAGGCAAGTCCATGAACTTCGTGCCGGCGGCACCGCCTTTAGAGAGGAATGCGTCGCGCGGGTCTTCGCGCTTGAGGACCGCGGCGAGCTTGAATTCCGGAAGAACTTCGGCAGGCATATCCTTGAGGCTGTGGATTGCGATATCGGCGCGGCCCTCCAGGAGCGCGACTTCCAATTCCTTGATAAAAACGCCCTTGCCTCCAAAACTCGCAAGCGACTTATCGAGGCGGCGGTCGCCTTCCGTCGTCATCGATACGAGCTCGTATTCGAGGTCGGCGCATTTTGGGGCGGCGCGGTCCAATGCGCGGTCCAATGCGCGGTTTTCGGCGGCGCGGCTCGATGCGACGATTTCGTCGGCGGCCATGGTCGTCTGGGCCAGCGCCAAGGCGCTTTTGCGAGTAGCTATGCGAAGCTTCATTTTTCACCCGCCTTTTTGAGACATTCCAAGAACGCCGCCGTCTCCGCGGCCCCATTGGCATCTTTCACGCGGTACAGATAATCATTTGCCATCTTTTTCGCGAAACGCACATACATAATTTGGATGCGCTCGCGATCAGCGTCACTCACGTCCGGAAGCGAGCGGAGCAGCTTTTCGCATTCTTCTTCGGCGGTGGCGACCATCTTACCCGCAAACACGTGAATGTCCTTGGCAATGTCGTCCATACGATACCACTGCAAAAAATCCTCAATGCCCTCTTGCAGAATTTTCTGGGCCGCAGTCAATTCCACCATACGCAAACGGCGGTTTTCCGAGACGATTTTTTCGAGGTCGTCGACACAGACGTACTCTACGCCAGGGAGGGTGCCGATGGAGGATTCCGCGTTGCGCGGGCTCCCGAGGTCTATCACAAGAGTCTTTTTGCAGGCGCTGTTTTCGGGATGTATGGATCCCGTCACCCCTTCGGGGTTCCAGGATGACGCAGTGGCAGCGCTGTTCCAGGATGACGCAGAGGCGGCGCAGTTCCCAAATGACGCGGCACAAAATTCCTCGCGAGTCACAATCGGCTCCTGGCATGCGCTGCACAAAATGAGCACGTCGCACTTGCCTATCACGCTGTAACGGTCCTCGAACGGCACCGGAGTCAAGACATCGGCAAACTTTTGCGCATTCGCAAACGTCTTGCTGCTCGCAAAAATCTTCGTCGTGTTCTCCTGCACATACTTGAGCATCAAGGAACCCATCTCGCCCAGCCCCACAATGTAAACAGTGCGGTTTTCCAAATCGTCGAAAGTCTTCTGGACTTGCTTCATCGCCAAAAACGGGATATTGCAGCTAAGTTTACTCAGGTTCGTCTCGGTCTTAATGCGTTTGGTCGTGTGGATGGCACTTTGAAAAAGTTTGTTGAGGCTGTTACCCGTCGCTCCCAGCTGGTGTGCCGTATCGTAAGCCCTGCCAATCTGGTGCAAAATCTGGTCCTCACCCATGGCCACGGAATCAAGACCGGCGCACACGTTCATCACATGCTTCGCGACGTCCTCGCCATCTTTCACGTAAAAAAACTTCGAAAAAGTATCGTAATCCTGATGCGCAAGCCCGCAAACGTAGCGGACCAAATCGGCACCCGCCAAATCGCGGTCGCTCGCCACATAGACTTCTGTTCGGTTGCATGTGGCAAGAATCAAAAGTTCATCAAACGGGGAATTTTGCAAGGCGGCCGTTTTGACATCCATAGGGATGTAAAACTTCTCGCGAACTGCGATTTCTGCCACCTTGTGGCTCATGCCGGCCATATAAATTTTTCGCATAAAAAAAATTTAGAAAAATTTAAGTCCCCAAAAGGAATCTCATTCAGAGGAACACAGCTCTTTTGCCAGCAATATTCAAGAAAAAACACTCATCAAAAATTTTCTATTTCTCTTATACAACGAACAGGAAGCAGATTCCTCTTATCTATTAAAGTATCTTTTTGGAATTCAATATTATCATACCCGGAATCATCAAGACCCGTTTTAAAGGCATACGCCACAGAGTCCTTTTCATTTCCAGTCTGAAGCCACCATAACCGTCCAGATTTTTTCCAATCAACAAAACTATGGGTTGACCATTCATAAATGCCAGACATGTAAGCTCTTCCACTATTAGGTGAAGAAGGAAGAAAATCATTAATGCTAGACGAATTCATCAATTTTTCATACTCGTCCCTCGTAGGCAAATGCCATCCATCAGGGCAAGCTTTTTTCGCTGACTCCCAATCATATAAACGTCCGTGTGCTTCACAAGAATCAATGGCGTTCTGATAACAGCGACTATCCTTCTTCGCAAAATTCAAATTATACGTCATCCAAACGGTATCTTTCTTTCCGCACTCCGAATTACCATAGCACAACGAAGAAAAGAACGTATCATAATCGCGATTATCTCGATTATCTGTTAGCGTGGGGTAACTAAAAGTCGGAGTTTCATTTTTCCCTTCATCATAAATCTGATAATAGGAGATGCAATCATACACATCCTTTTTCACTAGGACATTTATTTTTTTAGATGTATAGCAGGCATCTCTAAAGGTTTGGTTAACGTTCTCTATTGTTCCATTACCATCATCGACAATCTCAAAATCAGATTTATTTAAATAGCAAGTCTTGAATGTATTTATCAAAGAATCCGCAACATTTGAAATTGGAGAATCAGCACTCAACTTAATTGGATGAATGTACGAAGAAATAGAACCATTTAACATGATCGCAACCGATTCAAGTGCAGCATCGTTTTTACCCCTATAAAAGTCACACTGCGAACCGCCATCATCCTCGCTGGAGTTAATATTGAAAGAAGAACTCGAACTGGATTGCGGCAATTCACTTGAATTAAAAATCGAATAATCGCGCACCTTTATTTTAGTAATTTTCACATTCTGAGACGCAAAATAATTAACATTCGATTTAATACGAACCCGAGCGACAGAAGAGCAATCTTTCTCAGACGTTTTACAACCATCCAAAGCTGCGTCTATAGAAAAAACAATAAAGGATTCGGTTAAACTTAATGTTTTATAATAATACCCTTCATATTCAACACCCAAATAAACCATCTTATTTCCAGACGATTTAACGGACTCGTATTCAATACAAATTTCATTATATTGATTTAAAGAAATACGATTATTGGGATTCGAAATTTTATAATAATAAAATTCGGTCGCTTTACCATTTTCCACAAACAACAGCGAATCGCTACCCTCAGAATACCAAACATCCCCTTCAAAACCATCGCATTTTTCAAGTCCATTTGAACTAGACGATTGTACAATGGT
Source organism: Fibrobacter sp. (assembly GCA_024398845.1). Classification (GTDB taxonomy): domain Bacteria; phylum Fibrobacterota; class Fibrobacteria; order Fibrobacterales; family Fibrobacteraceae; genus Fibrobacter. Next base: position 44,865 of record JAKSIM010000009.1, read on the forward strand.
TTCGGAACTCAAAATGTCATTCGATGAATTCACGAAAATCTGCGACGACGAAGAAATAATGATATTACCCGAAGAAACAACAGCTCCCCCTGCAGAAGATTCAACATTTCCAACAGATGAAGACACACCCGTTTCTGTGCCGTAAGATTCATACAATGAATCAGAAATATCATGCCCCGAACTAGACTCCTGAAGCGCTGGCACAAAATCATCATCATGTATATGCAAAGCCAAATAATCACTATAAGCTTCGGCGGCATCATCCGCAAAATCGGTACAGCCCACAAATGCAGCCACAAAAACCAACGCAAAACTCTTTATTAATTTATCAAAAATCATATTCAGAGTTCTCCTAAAAAGCGAGCGTTACACCAACACCCACAAGCCCTGCAACTGCAATACAAATACCAATGGAGCGCATACTTTGGTAATGTTCCATATCGTCGTGGCGCTTAGAATAATTAGAAATATTATCCTGATTAATTTCTTTATTAAACGAGTCTAGTTCACTGGAAGCCTTACTGTTGAACACAAGGCCCATAATAGTCCCGCCCAATAAAACAGCCCCCGAAATGGCAAGCGGAACCCAATGAATAACGGCCCCTTGTTTATAACGTTCATTTTGGGGCATTGCGGCATCGGCACTCGCTTGGCGATTTCCGGAATTTTTCAAATTGATGGATAAATCAGCATTTTTCGCATTCCACATCCAGCGTCCCACCAAATTCTTTTTTGAATTTTCGTCAAAATTCACTTGGCCATTGAATTCAGCAACAACGTCATCCTTCCCCATTTCAAAGGACGCATTTTTATTTTTAACGTCTAAAAGCAAATGAGTCTTTCCGCGTTCAAAAGCGATATTTTTAGACAAAACCTTAACGCCATTCAAAAAATACAATCCATTTAAAGGAGTCGAGCCCACACGAACAGCAAGGTTTTCTTCATCTAACTCAATTTCAAGGCTAAATCCAGCCTTTTGCAGTACATCCATTCTGGATTTCAGAGATTCCTTGAATTTTGGGACAAATTCACCTTCACTCTGGTCACCAACCACTTCGCCGCACTTGGCAAGCCACAGGTTCGCCAAGCGGAGCTGTTCATCTACCAATTCCGGATTAAACGCCAACGTGTATTTATACTGGGCTTCCAAATCTCCACGGACATTCACAGGCATCAAGCGTACATCGCCTGTCAGTCGGAGCAATTCTTCACGAGGAAGCAAAACATCGGTCAAAGCTTCAGCGCATTTGTTCAAAAGACTATCGCTGGGTTTAACATTCGGAAGTATTGAAATGGGGTCCAGCAAAGCTTTACCAGCCACATCAAGGAACCCTCGTTCCAAAGTCGGAACAGCATCCACATACAAGCGCACGCAACCGGAGTCCAAAGTACCGTTAACAGGGACCGCATTACAACGGTCAGCCTCTTCCGCTATTAGTTTTGCATCCGCCAATAGTTCATCAATCTGAGGTTTTACAGATTTTTCGACCTGAACAAAAGACTTAAGTTCATCAAGCCAAAATTGAATTTGCCGCGGGGGCTTCGCAACCACCATGACCGGTGCCGTTTCGTTTTCCACTGGTGCGTTTGTCGGCTGCTCTGCGACAAACTGCATCTGCGCAAACACCACGCCAGACATGACAGTCAAAAAAGTGATTATCTTACGAAAAATCATAAAAGCTCCGTAACCCAAAATGCCCAACACGTATTAATACAAAAATACTAAAAAACGCTTATATCTATCCAATTCAGGCGACTTTTAAGCCACTTTTCCATTGCTTCTACGGCGGCATCGTAACTATCGTATGGATCTTTGAGAGCCCAGTTTTCGGTATTCTTAAGCACAGGCCAACGTTTGTATTCGTTCTTTAACGCAGGTTCAACCATTTGACGATAGACCGGTATGCTATCAATCAAATTCTTAAAGTCATCTCGATGGGCTCTCCAATATTCCTTGGCGGCGGACCAAACCTTCGGGTTTCGGGCTATGAGCCGGAACCACCGGTATTCACGAATGTACCAACCCTCCGGTGATTTATTTTGATCATACGAAGCGTTGCCAAAGGCCAAGTCAAAATCCCAAAGCGGGCCAAAGTGAATCACACCGCCTTTTTCCCACGTCATAAAAATGCTGCGAGCAAAATTGGCATCTTCGTTTTTAGAAAATTCCTGAACCCAGTAATACAGCAAAAAATCATCCAAATCAATCCAATCCAGCATCGAAGGTGCATCAGGGAATTCATCCCCCGCGAGGAAACGTTCAAAATCATTTAAATGCGAAACCAGCATTTTCTTTGACGTTTCAGACAAATTCTTTGGTGATTTCACATGGAACGAATATCCCGTTGTAGAGGTAACAAACGGGGAATCAACCTTTTTACTGCTCTCTTTTTCGAATAAAAACGAAGAATCATTCTCCGCAATATTCACTCTATTTTTTGCAACTTTCACCGTTTCTGAGAGCAAGTAAACCCCCATGTACTTACGGTTCAAATACAATTCCACAAAAACACATTTAGGAGTATAGCGCGCTCCAAGCCATTCCGAAATGCGGGTCATCATGTAATTGCGTAAATGCGACTTATCGCCATAATTCGCAATGAGCGCCCAATCCCTGCTCTGCGGCATGCCAAAAAAAGACACTTTATCAGTAAATTCAAGTTTCATGCCGTATTTGGGCATCTTAAAACTGGAATTTCCGCGACCGCGCACCGTTAACGAAAGCACATCCGTTTCGGGTTCCGACTCCCCATACATTTGAAAATTCGAAGGAATTTCGGATTCACGATCGCGAATTTCGTGAAAACCCTCTGTTTCAATAACCACACGCGGAAGTCCCGCATACGGGTACATGGAATCATCCATCGGCAGAAATTCCGGAGTTGATTCCGCATCTTCCCAAAAACAACCGCACAATACGGCAAAAACCAACACCGCAATGCTTAAACACATATGTCGTTTTTTGGGAAAACTCATGTTATAAAAGTAACAAAAAAAAGAAAATTTCAGATTGCAGGTCAAAATAAAATATATTTGAGTCGTATGTTAAGGTTCTCGGGATTATCATTTGCACTCTTTATTTTTTTGCTCACAAGTGTAAGAATGGCACACGCCACCGAAACCATGCACCCCATTAAATTCCCCACGACGCAAGTTGCCGTTGCCGGAACTGTTGAACTTAACGACGACGTGTACAGTTCAGACCTCACGTTCTCTGCAGAATACGCCCCCATCTCTCGTTTTAGCGTTTACGCAGATGGTTCGTTCCGATTTTTGAGCTATAGCTACGAATACTCCACCAAGGGCTACATACACAACTACTGTAACCTACATGTAAATGGATTTAACGAAACCTATGTAGGCGTCAAAGCCCTCATTTGGCGTGGACTTGGGCTCGATTTGAATTGGAGGTTCCCTCCCGGCGAAGGCTCCCAGCTCAACCGTTTTCATCGTTTAAAAGTAGAGCCTTTTAACGTCTGGTCCATTTCGTCAACATTCACTTTGGGAACATCAATACGTTACAGCACCTTCCTTGAAGCAGAAAATTTTAAACCGGGAGATGAGCTAGGTTTACGAGCGACACTTGATTGGAAATTTGACCATTGGGAATTCACACAAATGTACCTATACCAAGCAAGAATTACGGAATCCGAAAATCGTAATCTAAAGGGAAAGTACAAACAAATGAAAGACAAATATCGTGGCATAAAATTTGACTACGAAATTATGCGGCACTTCGACTTTTTCGAGGTTCCATTTGGCATTGGCATCAATTATCAAATACACAAGGGCACCCAATTTGGTTTTGAAACTGGCCACCAGATTGGCCTAAAGTTACAAGTTTTTTAAAAAGCCTAAAAAAATTCAAAACTTGTTTTTTTAAGTTCCCGTACTGAATGAAGAACCGCATACTTTAAAAGCTTGCCATTCGCCACAATAGCTTTTACCGCATCGTCAACAAACAAAAGAAGTTCCTCGGCCGAAGTCGCATGGAACATTGCATAAATATTGTACGGGAAGCCATCAAATGATGGACGTTCATAGCAATGAGATACATGCGGATTCGCCGCAAGAATAGTTTCCGCCACGCGAATCATGTTCATATTTTCATCGTTTTCGCTATTCTCCAAGCCCTGTCTACTATCTACAAAAAAGCAGACCATGGCATTGTGCGTAAAGCCTGCATTCTGGTGGCGGAGCACTGCGCCAAAACGCCGCATGCGCTTGGAGGCAAGGTCATCGCGAACGAGGGCCAGAAAATCGTTTACGTCAAATAAGCAATTGCGTAAATCGCCACCGTCGCGTAAATCGCCGAAATCACGCATTTGGGATTGGAGCATCGCAAAGACATCGGCAAACGGAGTCAGCGAGTGAGGCAAATCGCCGCTGAGCAAGCGAATACGAAGTTTATCCGCAATGGCTAGCGAAGTCCGGGCGGAGCTAGGCTCACCGACGCGTTTGTGCAATCCCGACACAGGCGAAGGTTCCAAAGTCACACCTTTTTTTTTGCCCATCACCGTATTGATTTTTATCATACGGGTCGCCGGGAGAATATGCACATCACAAAGTTCTGTGGACGCGACCAGGCCATCGACAACGGCTTGCACCGCATTTTCTGATTCGGCAATCACGGTAAACCAAACGTTATATTCATGGTCGCGCACGTAATTGTGCGTAATTGAAGGAATTTTGTTTACCGCTGCGGCAAAAAATTCCATCGCAGTCGGAGCACGCCCTTCGCTCGGTTCCAAAAAATCAAGATTGCTCGCAGGAACCTTCCCCGCCACGAGACGGCTCACAAAACCAAGTTTGCGGGAATCGTAAACGCCTCCAATACGACGAATAACGCCTGACGAACGAAGCCGCTCTACAGCATCAAACACGGAACGTTCTGTAATTTGATTTTCAAAAAAAGCATCATCCTCGCGGGGATGCGCCGCAGAGAGAACTCGGGCTAACTCGGCATAAGGGCGCTCCACTATCGGGAATCCGTCCTGTATTATATCGAGAATAGCCTGTTCAAGCATAGATTAGCCGAAGATTTCTTCGTCCGTGAGGTAGCAAGCGGGATCTTCGGCCCAGAAATCGCCCGTCACAGCTTCGGCACGGGTGCGGAAGTTGCCGTTGCAAAGCCCGAGATACGGGCACTTGGGGCAACGTCCCTTGAGGATGGGTTTGCGGTTCTTGAGGCCTGCCATAATCGGGTTCGATTCATCGGTCCAAATTTCGCCGAAACTTCTTTCACGAACGTTTCCAAGCGTAATGTACTGCGTAAACTGGTCCGGATGCACGTTGCCAATGCTGTCGATGTTACCGAACGCCATACCACTACGGTTTCCGCCATTGCGACTAATCAGGTCCAGCACGATTTTTGCGCGTTCGGGGTCTTCCTTTTGCATGCGGCGGTATAGGTACACTGCGTCAGCGTGATTGTCTACCGTCAAAATTTCCTTGTTGATTCCGCGTTTTTTGAAGTCGAGCGTGCGGTCAATAATAAGGTCCATTGCACGACGGCTTTCTTCGTGATTCAAGTCGCGCTCAATCATCGCCGAACCACGGCCACTGTAAACCAGGTGGTAAAAGCACACGCGGTCAATGTTCTCGGATTCAAGCAAATCAAAAATAGAGTTCAAATCCTGCACGTTGTCGCGGGTAATGGTAAAGCGCAGGCCAACCTTCTGGCCCGTTGCGACACAGTTGCGAATACCGCGAATCGCAAGTCTGTAAGCGCCCGCAACTCCGCGGAACTTATCGTGAGTCGCTTCGCAACCATCTAGACTAATGCCCACGTAGCCCACACCCATGTCCTTGAGCTTCTGGGCGACACCTTCGGTAATGCAGGTTCCGTTCGTGCTAATAGTCGGGCGGATTCCCTTACTTGCCGCATAGTTTGCAAGTTCAAAAAAATCGGGTCGAAGCAACGGCTCGCCACCGCTAAAAAGCAAAACCGGAACGTGGAAGTCGGCCAGCTGGTCAATGAGCTTCAGGCCTTCTTCGTGAGTCAGTTCATTCTGGTACTTGATGGCTTCCGAGCGGGCATAGCAATGAACGCACTTCAAGTTGCAGGTCTTAGTGCTATTCCACACCACCACCGGGCCACGGCCGGGTCCAACGCCATTTTTAGATTCATGGGCATGTGGTTCATAACGCAGGGAATCGCCAAAATTAGGCGCATCCATCAAAAGTTTGGTAATACTGATCATGGATGCTAATGTAGAAAATTCTAATCCTGGACAATTCCAACAACAAGCGGAGACTGAACCGCAAGGGAACCATCTAAGAAAACGCGAATATAATAGCGTCCCGCAGAAAGCCCCGAGGTAAATTTCACAAGATTCAATTCTCCTGCGGGAACAAAGCGCTTATCACGCAGAACCACCTTGCCCAAAGCGTTCATAACCTGAATATCCGCAGCACCTCCCGCCAAAACAAGAGTCAATGCATCCGGATTAAATTTAGCCTTCGCCACGCGGGATTCAGCACGGTTCAACATACCCCCTTCATCGGGAACCGCACCGCCACTTGATTCCACCTCGGCAACGGGGCACCCCACGCGATGCACAGCCTCGTTCGTAAACGAAACCATGTCCACATTCGGCCCGCCATCCGCCGTCGTTGAATAAAGGACCATGTCAAAGTCCACCGCATCCAGCCAAACATCATCGACATAGGCGGTATCCCACACGTCCCAGCCACCTGTCGGCAGAAGGCTTACATCATACGTTTGTGCATCGACCTTGATTTTCATATCGCGGTTAGTTTCACCATCAAACGCATAGCGAATAAACAGGCGTGCATTCGTCGCCGATCTATCGGACGTAAGTTTGTATGTTGCCGTACTCGTCGCATCGTTCGTCAAATTGAAGAAGCCCTTGCCCACAAAGCCCTCGTGGTTTGTATCCGTCGTCCCGTCGCCATCGTCCGGATTCGCCAAATCTATCGGAGAAGGCCACAAAGCGGTTCCCTTGAGATTAGCGCATTCCACTTTGGCAGTATCCGGCCCCGCAACTGAGGAACTGGAGACTTCCGACGAAAGCGGCTGATCGACCGCGGAACTTGAACTTTCCGGTTCATCCACCTTCGAAACGACGCAGGCAGCGCCTCCCTTGAACATCGCCGTGTACGTTGTATTGTGGTTAGGAGTCTTGAAGCCATAATAGAGTTTTGACGTCGAAATCTTCTTGCAGTTTTCGTCGGCCCAATATTCGAACGTCTCCCCACTCGCCGGGACAACACGCAACGTCATGGGCGTTCCGCCCGGAAAACTTTGATTCTGCGTAATTGCGCCTTTCGTTGCAATGTTAGCCTTCACAGTTACCTTGAATCGCGGACGAAGCGCAGAGACCAGTTTCACCAACTCCGCCTTGGATTCTGCAGAAAGGAAATCGTCATTCACGCCCCGTTCCAGTTCCTCGGCAATCATTGTGCCGTGGCCCAGCGAGCCCATCTCCTGGAAATGCGTATTGCCGTCGTTACTTCCCTTTGGGTAATTCGGATAGAGACCGGCATCGAGTTGCATGTACAGGAATTTTCTCACGTAGGAATCCATCATTCCCTTGTAAGTCGTATTGTACATATTGAACGACTTCATGTTCAAATCGACAAACGGAATCTTGTATTCCTTTGCAAGCTTGAGCATCATTCCACGAGAATCGTAGTTGTTCGAACCCGTCGAAAAAACATTTCGCGAGCCACTCATAGTGACCGTAGAAACGAGCACCGGAGTCGCACCATGTTTTTGAGCCGTCGTTATGTACTGACGCATATAATACGGAAACGAATCCTGAGGCACATAACGTTCCGGCTTATTCGCCGTACGGTCATTGTGTCCAAACTGCACAAAAACAAAATCGCCTTTCTTGATGCTCGGTTCAAGGCTTTTCAGGCGTCCATCCTTGATAAAACTCTTGGAGCTGCGACCGCCAATGGCCACATTGTTCACCTTGACGCGGGAACCGTCAAAGAAGCCGCCCAGCATTTGGCCCCAGCCCTTTTGCGGGTAGGCGGAATCCTTGTAGTTACACACCGTAGAATCACCGATTACATGGATGGTGAACGATGTTGTATCACTCACGCCAACACCGACAAACAGCGCTGCGACTGCAAAAAATTTGAACAAGTTTTTCATTGGCACCTCCTACTTCATGTTCACCCAATTGGAGCGAATAATCTTTTGACCCTGGCGCGCAACCACTTGGAACAAGCCTGTCGAGCGGACCATCGAAGAAAGCGAAAGTTCCACGGAACCGTTTTGAACGTCCAACGAACGCTCTGCCACAAGGCGACCATCCATAGAGAACACCTTCACATTAACCGTTCCCGGATTTGAAACTCTAAGTACATTACCTACAAGCCCAAACCCGCGCGTTTCCAGCGAATTCACTTTCGTTGTCACAGAATCCCTAGATTCCACATTTGAAGAATCCTTGGATTTTTCCGCTTCAGAAGAATCCGTAGAAACAAGCTTGCGAGTTACGTCTTCGACGCTAAAGCCAAACGCATCGATATTCGGCCCACCATCCTCCGTCATGGATATAAACTTGAGAACGCCATCTCCGTTGATCAAATCCAAATCGACATAAGCGGTATCCCAGGTATCCCAATCGGTCGTAGGCTTGAATTTCACGATGTAATCGTGATCCAGGTACACATTCACAGAGCGTTCTTCGGTACCTGCAAAGGAATAGCGGATACCCATCGTCACATACCCCGCCGAAGGGAAATGCATGTTGTAAGCAACACTGGAATTTAATTCGTTCGTAAAATTAAAGAATCCCTTTCCTGTAAAACCAATATGGTTATCTTCGGTAGCACCATTACCCGAATCCGGATTTGCAGCATCGATAAAGCCCTTGATATCAAGGCTTACATGCGTCTCTTCTTGTCCACCTTCCGAAGAATCGTCCGGTTCATCCGTTGTCGCGGGTACTTCCGTAGAATACGTCACATCGGAAAGTTTCTTGGGCGTAGAAGCCGGGAAACTGGTAAGAGCCTTGCCATCGCCCGTGTATTTCTGTGCAGAACCACCCTCGTACACCGCGGTAAACTGCGTACTCGCAGTCCCCATCACAAAAGAGTAAATCTTGTCGGACTTAATCGTGGCATTAGCATTTCCGCTCACCTTCTTGCCGTTGCCATCATACCAGCCGAGGAATTTCTTGCTGGATTTCGGCGTCGTCTTGAGCGTCACTGTCATTCCCTTCGGGTAGTAGGAACTGATGGTCGTCGCCTGGTCGGAACCTTCCGGACTCACCTTCACATCGACCTTGTACATCGGAGCGAGGTAATCGGCAAGTTTCTTTACCTGCGGATCGGAATGGACACGCAATTGTTCCGTGAGAATTCGGCCAAAAGCAATAGCGCCATTCTGCTGGAAATGCAAGTTGTCATTATTGCCATTTCCATAGTTACCGTATTCGCCCTTATCCAAAACCATGTTCAGGTAATGGAGCGCGTAAAACTGGCCCACGGAAATCAAGTAATTGCGGCTCAAGGTATCCATGTCGATTATCGGAGTTTTCAAAGACTTCGAAAGTTCGCGAGCGATAATCGGATAATTGTGGTAGGAATCGTAAATGGAATCCTTCTTGTTTCCGCGGTAATCACTGCGACGGACTGGATTCACGATAATCGGGTAAGCGCCCTTGGCCTTGGCTTCGTTAATCATCTTCGTCATGTATGTACGATAGCCCGACTCGGAACTATAGTTACGGTCATTGATTCCGAACTTGATAAACACGTAATCGCCCTTCTGGAGAGCTTTAACTACAGGGGACCATTTGCCATTCTTGTAATATGTTTCAGCCGCGGTACCGCCTGCACCATGGTTCTTGACCGTCGCAAGCCCCGAATCAAAGAAGTATCCAAAATTCTGACCAATGCCCTGCTTCGGGTAATATCCGGCATTCCAGTCCTGCATGGTGGAATCCCCACACATGTAAATGGTGACTTTCGCCCAAATCAACGGCGTAAACACCATAGAGAGTATAACTACACTCCGCCAAAAACAACCAAGGAGTCTATCCATCTTAAACCCAACCTTTTTTTGAAAATTTTTTAAAAAAAACTCCATTTCAGCCCTCGAAAAATGACCGAAATGGAGCGCAACAGGGAGATTACTTTTTATAAATTCCCTTGAAGGCCAATTTTCCGTCTATTTTAACACGGACAAGATAGGTTCCCTTGGAAATTGGTTCGTTCGAAAGGTCCACAATCGTTTCCCCTTCAAGAACGGACTTCGCAATTGAACCGACCATGCGACCGCTCATGTTATAGATGTCTACTTCGGCAAAGCCAGCCTTATGCACGCTCACAGGGCCCGCAATAAGCTTCATCGGAGGCACATCCGTCCCGCCGGCAGTAAGCGAAACGCCAGGAACCCCGAAATAGAAGCCATCCACATTCGCGCCGCCGTCAGCAGAAATTGACGTCAACTTGATAGTATTTTCACCCTTCACAAGTTTAACAGGTACTTTCACTTCGGACCAAGTCGTCCAGGAACCCGTCGAAGGCATCGCCACCAAAGTCGCATCACCACCATTCACGGACAAGTTCATGTCACGGGAACCATCACCACCATTTGCAAACACAACAGAGATTGTAGTCGTTGCAGAATCGGAGGCATAAACCTTCCAAGTGCCAAAACTTTCAGCCGTGTTATCGAAGTTGTAGTAGCCCTTTTCCTTCCAGCCTTCGTTCGTATCTTCAAACGCACCGGCGCCATCAATCGGAGCGGAAGCATCCACAAAGGATTCCTTCGTCATGTCGTGCGTAGTTTCAGAAGCCGGCGGATTTACAGGAGTGACAGGATCAACTACAGGGTCCGTATCGGGAATAACAGGCGTTGCGCCGCTACCTGCCAAATAAATGGAGGGCTGCTTCAGGTTTTTCACGGCATCCGGCAAATAGTAGCCCAAGTGCGGCGGCTGGTTATAGGCCACGTTCTGCCAAGCGATACTTACGCGGTAATGCGGATCGTGCATCAAGGTATACACGCGGTAGTCGGTCTTGACCGGAGTACCAAAGATAGTGACCATAGAAGCATCGCCACCCGAACGGAGAACCAGTTCCTCGCGCCAGTCGCCAAAGAGGTCCGCCACAAGGCACGGGTTCTTCTTGGTTCCGTTGTTCGTAGTAGACTTATTCACGTTGCCGTAAGTGAAGTAGCGATTTGCCTTCTTGCCCTTCGTATCCCACTTATCAATGGCACCGTCAAAAAGTTCGTCCTGCAAATCGCCGTCAAAGTATATGCGGAAGTTCACGGAAGGCTTGCTTCCAGAGATTTTCTTACCCTTCACGTTCTTCACGCCATCGGAAATGCTGCTCCACATCTCAAAACCGCGGTTATCGGCGTCGATATCGGCAGCAAGGCCACGACCATTGTCCTTGCCGTTGCCCGGCGTACCCCAGATAATCTTTCCATCAGGTGCGCGGAGTTCGTCGCCATACTTGGCGTTTCCTTCTTCATGGACGTCCCACAGTTCGAGGCCTTCGCGGTCAGGATCAAGATCGGAAAGGTGCATCGCATCGCCATGGCCGAGCCCCGTACTATACAGAACTGTTCCATCGGATTTAAGTGCTGCCGCACCAAACACGATTTCATCCTTGCCGTCGCCGTTGATGTCGCCCACAGATATGTTGTGGTTGCCTTGGCCATTCAAACCCTGGCGACTCTTTTCGGACTTGTGGTACCAGCGCTGTTTGAGTTTTTTGCCGTCGAAATCGTAGGCGACCACGTAAGCGTTCGTGTAGTAGCCGCGAGCCATGATGAGGCTCGGATGCACGCCATCGAGGTAAGCGATAGCGGCAAGCATGCGTTCGCTGCGATTGCCGTAGTTGTCGCCCCAATTCTTGGTAATGCCGCGACCCGGTTCGTAGTTGATGGTCGTAATTTCGGCACCGTTCTTGCCGCTGAACACCGTGAGAAATTCGTTTCCGCTCATGATGGTGCCGGTCTTGGTGCGGTAATCCTTGCTCTTGTCACCGATGACTTTGCCCGTGCCGTCCACAGTGCCGTCGCTCGTTTTCATGGCGACTTCCGCAATGCCGTCACCATCCAAATCGTAAACCATGAACTGCGTATAATGCGCACCCGCACGGATATTGCGGCCCAGGTCAATGCGCCACATCCTCTTGCCGTCCATCTTGTAGGCATCGATATACACGTTACCCGTATAGCCGCTCTGCGAATTGTCCTTCTGGTTGCTCGGGTCCCACTTGAGGACAAGTTCTAGTTCGCCGTCGCCATCTAGGTCAGCCGTACTCATGTCGTTCGGAGTGTAGCTGCAAGTGCTACCATCAGGCATTTTCAAATTACCCGGGCGATCCAGTTTCAGCGTCTTGTAAGGGAAAGACTTTCCATCGGAACTGGCAGTCTTGTCAAATACAAAGGAAAGGCCGGATTTTTCGCCTTCCTTGCCACCCACGACCGCCGCGACGGAATACTTCGACGCGGCACTTCCGCTAGCATCCAGATAGTTCGTTGCGCCCTTGCCGTCGATTGTTGCGATTTTCGTGCCGTCGCGATACAGATTGAATTCCGTATTCGGAGCATCGGTACCCAGCAAGCGCCAGCTCACGAGCATACCCTTGCCCACGTTCGCAGACACGAGACCGCGGCTAAGATTTTCCATTTGACGGGGAGCTGCAAAGGCCTGTACAGACAGACCAAAAGACAATGCAGCACACAGGGCGAACGTGCGCCCACCTAATCCACACACCATAGTAACCTCCAAACAGTTATTCCAAACATCAGGCTTTTTTAAGCCATTATCCAATATAGGTTAATTTTTATTTAAAAGTCCACATTAATCAAATTTATTTACAAAAAATGCAATTTTTAAAACAATTTCTAGATATAATTGTCTACATTTTACAAAAAAAAGATTAAAAGTCTCTAAAACCGCCTATAACTTCTATAAAAAACGCCCCCCCCGGAAATAAAAAAACGTCCTCGGGAAAACCGAGAACGTTTAAATTTCCAAAGTCCAGGAGAAATTACTTTTCAGCAGCGAATTTCTTGGAGGCAGCCTTGACCTTCGGGTCATTCTGGGCATCCTTGATTTTCTGCTTGATGCCATCCTCAATCTGCTTCTTGAGCTTTGCAGCGAGGGCTGGGAAACGGTCTTCCAGGGAATCACTGAAGACAGCGGGCTTCTTGGCAGCAGGAGCAGCACCACGCTTAGCGTTGAACGGGCGCTTCTTCTTACCACCCTTTGCAGGGGCCTTCTTTTCTACGGATTTTGCTTGGGATTTCGGTTCCTGAGGTTTAACTTCTTCTGTGGATTTGACTTCTGTTTCTTCTGCCATTATATACCTCTTGGAAAAATTGTCTATCGACAAATATGTTAAATTGACGGCCCAAAGATAGCAAAATTTGACGATTTTAGCGGAATCGTCATAAAAATTTATGCTTTACGAGCCAATTTAAGGGCGATTTTCAAGCCAATGGGCCAAAACGGTGATGTCCGCAGGGCGAACACCGGGGATTCTACTAGCCTGACCAAGCGTCAACGGCTTTTGGGCGTTCAAGCGCTGGCGGCTCTCGATGCTCACCGCAGAAATCCGCATGTAGTCCAAATCGGGCGGCAGCTTGACCGATTCCATCTTCTTCTGGTCGTCGATTTCGCGGGACTGGCGGTCAAAGAATCCGGCGTAAAGTTCCTCGGCATACATGAACCAACGGTCGCGGCGGCTAATATTCAAATCCGGAGTCGCAACATCAAAGAATTTTTCGGGGTCAATTCCCGGACGGCGCAGCACGTTAATCCAGCGAGTGCGTTCGGTTGCGAGCGCCTGGCCACCGGCAGCGAGAATCTTGTTTGCGTCTTCGGGACTCGCCGATTCTTCGGCAAGGCGGGTCTTGACTTCGGCCATCTGGTCACGGCGGCGAACCCAGTCGGCCCAATCGCCATCGCCAATCATGCCAATTTTGCGGGCCTTCTCTTTGAGGCGGGCTTCAGCATTATCGCTACGCAAGAACAAACGGTATTCGGCGCGGCTTGTAAACATGCGGTACGGCTCGTCGAGCAAGATGTTCACCAAATCGTCGACCATCACGCCCAGATAGCTTTCGGAACGCCCCAAAATGAAAGGTTCCTCGCCCTTCACCTTGAGGGCCGCGTTGATACCCGCCATAAGGCCCTGGCCCGCAGCTTCTTCGTAGCCGCTCGTGCCGCAAACCTGCCCTGCAAAGTATAGTCCGGGCACTTTTTTGCACTCAAACGTCGGGTAAAGTTGCGTGGCATCCACGGAATCGTATTCCACCGCATAGCCTATCTGCAGAACGCGGGCGCGCGTAAGCCCAGGAATCGTGTGGATGGCGGCAAGTTGAATATCGGCAGGCAAGCTGGAACTGAATCCGTTGATGTAAACACGACCGATGTCCGCCTGTTCCGGTTCCAAAAAGAGCTGGTGTCCATCACGGTCGCCAAAACGGTTGATTTTATCTTCGATACTCGGGCAGTATCGTGGACCCTTGCCGTGGATTCGCCCACTGAACATGGGGCTATCCTTAAAGCCGCTACGCAAAATGTCGTGCGTTTTGAGGTTCGTACGCGTAATCCAGCAAACGCAATCATTGCGAACAAACTTATTCGTCTGGTCACCCCAGAACTGGTCCGCGCCAAAACCGGCGACACTTCCATCAACATGGCGGTCGCTGAACGGCCACGGACAATCGTCACCGTGCTGCACATCGCATTCGTTAAAATCAATGGAATCCGGATCCAAGCGGCTAGGCGTTCCCGTTTTTAAACGTCGAAGCGCAATGCCATTAGTCGCCAAGCATTCCGAAAGTTTATCAGCACTCGGTTCCCCTACTCGCCCACCAATACTCGTTTCAAGCCCGGTGAACATTTTTGAGGCAAGGAACGTTCCGCTAGTAACGACAATGGCGCGAGTAATGTAGCGGCAGCCATTCAAAAGCGAAATTTCGAAGCGGCCATCGGGCATGCGTTCAAACCAGGCAAGTTCACCTTCAATGAGCGTGAGGCCTGGCAAGCTCTGCATGGTTTCGCGGGCCACTTCACTGTAATACTTCATGTCGCACTGGGCGCGCGGGCCCCAAACAGCGGGTCCCTTGCTCATGTTGAGCATGCGGAACTGAATGCCGGCCTTGTCGGTCAGGAGTCCCATCAGGCCACCGAGGGCATCGATGTCTCGAACAATCTGGCCCTTGGCAACGCCACCCACAGCGGGGTTGCAGCTCATGCGTCCAATGGCCTTTAGGTCCATTGTAAGCATGGCGGTCTTTACGCCGAGTTTCCAAGCGGCATGAGTAGCCTCGATACCGGCATGACCACCACCGACAACCACAACATCAAATTCTGCGACAATCATATTTTAGACTAGAAACTAGAGACGAGAGATATTGAAGAAAGATGGTTTCGGCAGCGTCTAAACCATCCTCCATCTTTCACCGTTCATTTCACTATTTACTTTGCAGCCGGAGCTTCGGCAGCGGCAGGAGCCGGGGCGGCCTTCGGTGCATCAGCCTTCGGAGCTGCGGCAGCAGGAGCCGGGGCGGCAGCGGGAGCCGGGGCGGCAGCGGGAGCCGGGGCGGCAGCGGGCTTGAGAGTGTCAACAGCGGCCGGAGCTTCGACCTTCCATTCCACGTTCTTGCCAGCGAGGAGTTCCGCAATTTCCTTCTTGAGGTCTTCCTTTTCCTTTTCAAAGGCTGCATACTGCTTATAAGAACCGTCCGGATTCACAAGATAAACCTTGGGAACGTAGCCGTCGCTGTAAAGTTCACCGAATTGGCGAGATTCATCGAACACAACGTTCGTATTGTCGTCAAACTTGGCGTCATCCATGAATCTGCGGATTCCACTCTTGTTGTTGCCACCGCTAAATACGGTAAGAGCAGTCAAGCCCTTCGGCACAAATTCCTTGGCAATTTCAATAACCTGCGGAGCTGCATGGGCGCAATGTCCACAAGTGGCAGAGAAGTAAGAAATCAAAAGCGGCTTACCAGCGAAGCTAGAGAGATCTTCGGCCTTCATCGTAATGCCGGTCGTCTTCACCTTGAAGTTCATCTTGGCAGGCATACCGTTCGGGAGAGTGTCACCACGAAGAGCGGCAACTTCAGCCTTCAGTTTTTCCTGTTCTTCTTGTTGCTTTTTCATGGCTTCTTCACGAATAGCCTTCATCTTTTCGCTATAACGCTGACCAACGGCCGTAAGAGAATCGTCCGGAAGTGGCATTACAAAGCTAGAATCACGGTTCTTAGTAGCAGCATCCTTAATGCCAAGCACAAAGTAATCTACGTCAAATTCCGTTTGGAACTGATCGCCAATGCTGTTGAACTGATTACTAAACTGCAAACCAAAAAGATAAGAGAACTTCTGGTTATCAGTCGGATTCTCAGGCAAAGTCACCGGAGCGTTCTTGATAGGAGGTTCCGGAGACAAAGGCAAAAGCTTGGTCAAAGAATCTATATAAGCACGTAACTTTTCACGGTCTCCACCAATGGCAGCGGCAGCGGCACTATCCGGACGAGTTTGAGCCATTCGAGTACGAGACATCGCACTATAACGAGCACTAACGGCACGCAAAGAATCGTCAGATACCTGAAGTTTAAAGGTTGTATCCTTATTGGCTTTGACATTATCGTAGATAGCCTGGATAACCACATCTTGGTCCAAATATTCACCGATTTGACGAGGAACCATTAAAAAATTCTGACCGCCAAACTGGGCGCCCAACATATAGGCGAATTTCTGGTCGTCAGTGGAATTTGCATTAATAGAGGCCGGAGCCTTGGGCTGCTGCATATCGCAGGCAACAAAAGCCAAAGCGCATGCACCGAGAGCAATTATTTTGGATTTCATTTTGAACTTCCTTTAGAAATTTTCGAAGACAAAGATACAAAAATCACTTTGATTGAACATTCTTACCATTCAAAAGTTCTCCTATTTCCCTCTTCAAATCCTCTTTTTCGGAGTCTAAAGAGGTGTAGAGTTTATAGGAGCCATCCGGATTAACCAAATAGATTTTAGGAACGTAGCCATCGCTGTAAAGTTCTCCAAACACGTGATTATCATCTTGAACAACATTCATACGGTCATCAAACTTGGCCTCATCCATAAACTTACGCATGTCTCTCTTGTTGTTGCTAGAAGTAAAGACCGTTGCCGAAACCAAGCCCTTCGGCTCAAACTCCTTGAAAATCTCCACAATTTGGGGGGCGGTATGCGCACAATGTCCACAAGTGGCAGAGAAATACGTAAGCAAGAGAGGCTTCCCTGCAAAAGACGTTAAATTTTCAAACTTCGCCGAAATCCCTTTCACCTTCACATTAAAGTTAATCTTAGCGGGCATTCCATTTTCAAGCGTATCGCCGCGAAGGGCTGCCACCTCGGCCTTTAACTGTTCTTGTTTTTCTTTTTCCTTTTGTCGATTTAATTTTTGAGCCTCAGTCAGCATTTTTGAAAAGCGATCATTCACAGCCTTTATGGAATCCGCAGACATTTGCATTTTAAACAACGTATCTCGCGCAAAGGAGGCGGCATCGCGAATACCAAGTACAAAGTAATCAACATCATATTTTACATGCATTTCTTCGCTTAGCGAAGAGAACTTGGAGAAATACTGGATACCCACCATGTAAGAGAATCTCTGCATTTTTGTAGCAGTGCTATCCAACTTCACTGGGAGTTTGGTCACAGGACCTTCCGGTTCCACCGGTAGTGAATTTAAAACGGAATCCTTGTATTGTTGGATTTTATACGGGTCACCCCCCAAAGTAGCAAGCGTTGCACTATCCATTACAATACTGCCATAACGTCCACGAGCCTTGGAACCTAGCACGAATGAAGCAGCTCGCATAGAATCCGGAGAAATTTGCAATTTAAAAGACGTATCGTCCATAGCCCTTAGGTCATCAACCACACCTTGTACCACAACGTCTTCGTCCAGGTATTCACCCATTTGATGAGGAACCATTTTAAAATCATTTGCAGACAACTGATTACCAATCATATAGGCAATTTTTTGGTCTTCCGTAGAATTCGCGTCAATGGCAATCTTTTTGGCCGGATGTTGAGAAAGACCATTGCAAGCTACCAGAGCAGCGGCACACGCCCCAAGTGCAAATAATTTTAATTTCATTTTCATTTTCACCTATTTTACTTGTGAATCCATATTAGAAAAAACTTTAAAGCATTCGAGCGTGCGGGCTGCGACAAGTTCCGGATTTTCGGTTCCCAGTTCAATAACGGCTTGCACCGGGGTCACGTTCAAGAGGCGCATGGAATACGGCGAAGCAGGGCACATGGCCAAAAGTTCACGCGGGTCTGGCGGAGGGAACTCCGCAAAAGTCACAGCCAAAATGCCCTTGCGCTGCTGCAAGCCCTGCACACGGAGGCGCCCCGCCAAAAGTCCAATTTCAGAGACTTTCATAAGCATTTGCGCGGGTACGGGCACAGGTCCAAAACGGTCCTCGAGTTCTTGCAAAATGCTTTCGACTTCGGCTGCAGAAGCAATGCGGGCAATGCGCTGGTACAAAGAAATTCTCGTGAGGCCATCCTGAATGTAATCTTCGGGCAGGTACGCATCCACGCCGATTTCCACACGGGGCTGTATGGGCTTGTCCGTCGGGCCACCGCGCAACTGCTCCACGGCTTCGCGAACCATACGCACGTAGGTTTCGAACCCGACTTCGGCAATAAAGCCGTGCTGTTCCTGACCCAGCAGGTTTCCCGCTCCGCGGATTTCCAAATCACGCATGGCAAGTTGGTAACCGCTTCCGAGGTCGGTGTACTGTTCCAACGCTTTTAAGCGCCTCATGGATTCAGCCGAGACTTCTCCATGCGGAGGAATCACGAGGAAAGCCTTGGCCAAAACATCACTGCGGCCCACGCGTCCGCGCATCTGGTAAAGCTGGCTTATGCCAAAGTGATGCGCATTCATAATAATGATGGTGTTTGCGTTTGGCACGTCCAAGCCGGATTCAATAATGCTCGTGCTCACCAGCACGTCAAATTCCTTGCTCAAGAACGCGTCCATCACGCGCTCCAGTTCACGGTCTTCCATTTGACCGTGGGCCACGGCAACACGCGCCTCCGGAACCCAGCCCTCAACGTCCTCGGCAAGCATGTTGATGCTCTGCACGCGGTCATTCACAATAAACACCTGGCCACCGCGTGCGAGTTCGTCCTTGACGGCTTCGGCGAGAATCACGTCGTCGCGTTTCAAGAGCTTCGTCTCGACCGGCAAGCGATTCATCGGGGCGGTATTGATAAGCGAAATATCCCGGACGCCGGTGAGGCTCAGGTGCAGGGAGCGCGGGATTGGCGTTGCGCTCATACTGAGAGTGTCGACCGCCAATCTAAATTCGCGCAACTTCTCCTTTTGCTTTACGCCAAACTTTTGCTCTTCGTCAATAATCAGGAGTCCCAAGTCCTTGAACTGGTTCTTGTCGCTCAAGAGTGCGTGCGTCCCGACCACAATGTCAATTTTGCCTTCGCTGACCTGCTTAAAGACTTCCTTTTTCTCTTTGGCGGTCTTGTAGCGGTTCACAAGCGCAATGTTCACCGGGAAGGCGGCAAAGCGGTCCTTGAAATTCTCGTAATGTTGCGCCGCCAAAATCGTCGTCGGCACAAGAATCGCGACCTGCTTTTTGGCAGATACGCACTTGAAGGCGGCTCGCATCGCGACTTCCGTTTTGCCAAAGCCCACGTCACCGCAAATTAATCGGTCCATGGGCCTGCGAGCTTCCATGTCGCGCATAATGTCGGCGGTAGCTTTCACCTGGTCTGGAGTCGGCTCAAACTCAAAGGCGTCGTCAAATTCCTGCTGCATCTTGAGGTTCGGCGGGAACCCGAAGCCCTCGACCAGCTCACGTTTGGCGTACAGTTCCACAAGCTCGCGGGCAATTTGCACCACCTTCTTTTGCACGCGTTTTTTGACGTTTTCCCACGCCTTTCCGCCCAGCTTGTCGAGCTCCGGAACCTTGCCCTCGGGCATTTCCAAGCGGTCAATTTTTTGCAGGTCCGAAACAGGAAACTTGAGGCGATCCCCGCCCGCGTACTCCAGCAAGGCGCAGTCCACCAAACCGCCGTTCACCTCAACGCGCACAAGCCCAAGATAGCGGCCCACCCCATGATCTTCATGGGCGACCAAATCTCCACGGTTGAGTGATTCCACCATGAGGGCGCTCGCCACCGAACCCGAAATCTGGCGTTTGCGGTGCTTGTTCGCATGGCGGTTAAAGATTCGCGTTTCCGTCAAAAAGGCAACATTATCGTTTTCTAGCCAAAAACCTTCCGTAAGGTTCCCTACAAAATAATCCTCAACCGGAAGCCCTTCAAAAACGTGCCGCAATCTCGCCAAGGCCCCCGAAGTCGGGGCGACCACATAAACGCGCCCACCCGTTGCCGCAAAATCTTCAATTTGCTTTGCAACAGCGTCGGCACCCGTCGAAGAAAAATCCTGCGGTTTAACGCTAACGTTATACCAACTGTTAGACTCCGCCGAAACGCGCGTCATATCAAGGCTCGCGCGCCCCGGGAACAGCCTCGAGAGCTCCCCGAACTTCCACCAAATCTTGGAAGTCGGCGTCACATTCGGGCAAGTTTCACGCAGTTCTTCAAAAACCGCATCGTAAGCCAAGTAAAGTTTGGAGGCAGTCTCCGAAATCGCCGAAAGTTCTTCAAAAACAAGAGAACATCCTGGCAGGTAATCCAAAAGGCTTGATTCCAGGGTCTGGTAATTGGAACGGTTCCACCAGAGTCCCGAAAAATCCCCGCAGAACTTCGCAGATTCCTCGCAAGGAAGCGTAAATTCGCCCATCGGGTAAAGCGTCACGCGGTCCATGCGTTCAATGGAACGCTGCGTAAAAATATCAAACGTGCGGATGGACTCGACTTCGTCCCCGTATAGTTCAATACGAATGGGGTGCGGATACAAAAAGCAGTTCACGTCAACAATGCAACCACGCACCGAGAACTCGCCCACGCCGCTCACCACGGGCTGTTCCGTAAAACCGTTATCCAGGAACCACGGACGCAAACTCGAGGGTTCAAAAACGTCGCCCACCTTGATGGTCTTGAATTTCTTTTGCAAAAGTCCGGGCGCAGGTAAGCGCATCAAAAGAGCGTCTAGCGGGCAAACCGCAATCATCGTCTTGCGGTCCGTTCCCTGTTCGTTGCCAAGACCCGCATCGCGGAAGAACTTGAGACGTTCTTCCAAAACGCCATCGAACGGCACCTTTTGTTCGTAAGGTTTTAACCCGATGGACGGGAAGAACTTTACGTATTCCTCCCCTACAAGACTCTGGAGGTTTTCGACCCAGACTTCGGCGCTCTTGTAATCCTTGGACACCACCAGAATATTTTCGGGAGTGGCCAAAAATCGGCCAGCGACCATCATCGAAGCCATCGGGATTGTAGTCCCGTTAATATGGATAGCTTCATGACCCGCGTTCGCAAACAGCGCGAGCGATTCCGGTAGCGAATCTAAAAGATATTCTTGCAGGGAGTCCATTCGGCCTCAAATTTAGCAATTTAAAGGCTTTTATAAAAAAAAGAAAAACCGGTCCTGCGAACAGAACCGGCTTTTCACTGAGCTACGAAGGGCTCGAACCTTCGACCCACGCCTTAAAAGGGCGTTGCTCTACCAACTGAGCTAGTAGCCCGAGCGACCCAAATATATCAAACTTTTTGAATTTTGTAAAGGTATATGCCTTTTTTTTAACTTTTTCAAAGAAATTTCCAATAAGTCATCGTCATCTTTTGTAAATTTTGCATATGAGATTTATCGGGAAAACCAAATTTCTCGCCATGACTGCACTATTAATTCCTGCAGCCAGTTTTGCGTATTTTGAACATGGACGAGCCGGCCAAGAAGTTTTCACATTTATGAACACCTTCGACAGCCCGCGTAATGCAGCCCTCGAAAAATCCGCCAGCGCGAGCCCGAGCACAGACCCTTCCATAGCGCAACTCAACCCGGCGGGCCTACGCCTTGTCGAAGGTAAAGAACACGTTGCAGCCATGCACTGGCAAACCGGTGAATTCGCCGAAAACCAAGGGTCTTTATATTATACAGGCAAATACAAACAGTTCATTTATCAATTCAGCTACAATTGGCTTGATTATGGGGACATTGCCGGTTACGACGAACTGGGCTACGAAACAGGTAAAAACTACGAGCCATTTAGCCAACTCGTTACAGCGACGTTAGCCTTCCCCATGAAACACATCCAATTTGGTTTCACCTTAAAGTTTGCAAGCGAACGCCTTGCCGAAGATGCAGGCGACCGTACAGCCCTTGGCGCCGCATTTGATTGGGGCGTTTCCTGGCAATCCGCTAGCAAGCTCTTTGGCTTTTCGTTTATAGCAAGAGACTTCGGTAGCCTTCTCCGCGATTACGTCGACGAAGGCATTGACGAATACTACCCCATGTCGCAAACATTCGCCATTGCCGGTTTTGTCCGTCCTAAAAGCGTCCGTCGTCTTACGCTGTACGCCGAGAGCGATTTTCCTCGCTATGCCGAGGCGGACCTGAACCTGGGTGCCGAATATGCGCTCGGAAGTTATTTTTCCATCCGAGCAGGTTTTACCCGCACATGGCTCGATCTTGTCCGCGACTTCAAGGAACTCGCTTCCTCCGAAAGCCGCCCAAGCGAATCTAACGAAGCACGCATGTTGAGCGCAGGACTCGGCTTTAACACCAGCCTGTTCTCGCTGGATTACGCATTTTCGTACTTGGCCCAAGGGCTCGGCTTGGAGCACCGCGTGGGCCTTCGCGTAGGCTTCTAATGCGACAGTTTGACGTTTTTGTGTGGAGTTCGCAGTTTGCCTACTCCTCTTCTGCGACAATCGAGCCCCCATTTACGGACCCTGCCCTCGGGTGGTTCTTTGGGAACAACATCAACGAAAATCTCGAAAAGAGCGACGCCGAATGGATCGTATTTGCAAACGAAACAATCAATATTGACCGTCCTTTTTTGAACGACCTCGCCCAGGCAATTGAAGGATTCCCGATGGTCGATGCGTTCGCCCCGCGCGTGAACTGCACTGTGAGGAACGACCAAGCAAACGAAAATTTTATTGGCGGTTACTTGCTCCAAAAATGGAACGGATTTCAAATGATTAGCGAAAATGATCCGGTCCAAATGGCAAAACTCAAATTTGTTGCAGCCCCAAACCTACACGTAGTAGCCTTTTCAAAGCGAATCATTCAAAGAACCGGATTCCTTGACACAAGTCTCTCTACCGAAATGGGAATTTTAGACCTTTCGCTCCGCATGCTGCATGCCGGAGGCAAAATGTTCAGCCTCCCGTACCTAGTTACAAACAAATTAAAAGATACCGAAAACACAACGGCATTTGACCCCTCGGGAAAAATTTACGAAGATTCCGTTGCGTACGTACTCTACAAGAATTTCGGATTTCTCAAAAACATACCCTTCTTTATGGCCCACCCATCTACGCTCAAAAATATTTGGAAAAATCGTAAAAAACTTGACGAAAAGCGCGATGCGGCCATTCTTTTGAGCAAACTCAAGCCAAATTACCTTAAAGAAATTTCAATTTAAGCGTTTTTGCTATATTCCTTTTATGCCTAAAATTTGCATAGTCCTTGCCACCTATAACGGAGAAAAGTATCTCGCCCAGATGCTTGATTCGCTTATGGAGCAAAGCAGGCCAGCCGATTTGGTTATCGCAGTTGATGACGGCTCCCGTGATTCTTCGGTCCAAATTCTCAACCGCTATGCCCAAAAGCTCCCAATGCAAATTACAGTCCTCCCACAAAACACAGGGCACCGTTCCGCCTTCACCAAGTCCCTCTCGTTAGCCGCCCCGCAGCTTGACGAGGGAGATTTCATCGCCCTTGCCGACCAAGACGACGTTTGGCTTCCTCAAAAATTGGAACTTCTAGAAAAGGCCATAGATTCCTTTGACATGGTCTATGGCGATGCGCAAATCATTGACGCAAACGGGAACATCACCGCACCTTCTTGGCGCGCCTCCGAACATCTTTTAGAACATTTGAGCGTCGAAACCCAACTTACTGGTTTCACTAACGTCACCGGTTGCCTCATGATGTTCCGCGCAAGTCTTCTCAAAAGCATCTTGCCCATACCGCAAAACGTCCCGGTACATGATCAATGGATTACGCTGTGCGCTTCCGTGAGCCAAGGATACAAGGCCATTAGCGAACCGGTTATTCAATACCGCATTCACGGGAACAATGCCATTGGCGAAGCGGGAAACCACACTTGGCAAAATAAACTTTTGACAAACCTCCAATGGTCCAAAGCCATTCGGGAATCCAATCTTTACAACAGTTTAAACACAGCACAACGCAAATTTTTGAACGAATTTATTATATACCTTCAAAAACGTTTTTGCAAATGGCTGTTGCCGAGTCAACTTCCCTGGTTAATCAGGAATTCCAGCAAAATCAATCCCCACGTCCATAGTGCGTTTGGCCACCTGACACATGCACTTTTCGGCATCGTCGGGGTAAAGTTCGCCACACATTTCTTGGGGAAAAAATGATGCGAAAAATATTTGCCTCCTTTATTGCAACAATCGGATTTCTCGTACCAAGCTCTTTTGCCAACGGAGCATATCACGACGGTGACCCCAAAATCACGCATTTCGCTTTTGAAGACACCACACGAAACGTCGAGGTCAACATTCGCGGACAGCTCATGGACTCCGTTGCCATCACCAACTTGGTAAACGCCCCCACGCATTACGACAATTCCATGTCGGTCCGTCTTTTTTTAGACGGCCACTTTACAGAATCCTTCTGGTTCAACGCACGCGTCAAGGTCAGTACCGACTACACCAACAGGAACATTCCCTTTAATTATTACACTCCTATCGAAGGAATCCCGTTTAACAAGCAAAGCGAAAGCAAACGTACCTGGGACCTGTTTGCCGCAAATGCCATTTACCAATTAAAGCCCGTAAAACTTCTCGCCGGCTTTGATTACCTAGAATGGGGTCCAGCCCGCCGTAATCACGTAATTCTCCGCGGCGAAAAAAACATTTACCGTCCATGGCAAGACAGTAGTAGTCGAATTTTCGATGCCGCCCCCACGCCCTATTTTGGCTACCAATTTGAAATCGGCCCAATCGTGTACACGCAATATGCAGCAAAGCTCTTTGAAAAGAAAAATGCGGGCAAGTACCTACATGCCCACCGATTAGACTTGAACTTGCCTGCAAACATCACGCTCGGCCTCTCCGAAACATCGCTGTACGGCACCACCGTCGAAGCCGCCGGCACAAACCCGAACGAAGATGGCGACAGCACTGGCCGCGAATTTGAATGGGCCTACGTTATCCCGTTTATCCCGTATGTTTTTCAGGAACACTTGCAAGGCGACCAAGACAACATTTCACTAGCGTTTGACCTGAGCATAAAAACCATTCCGCATTGGGAATTCTATGGTGAACTTTTGTGGGACGACATGAAATCCCCTACAAGTATGTTTGACGATGGCTGGTGGGGCAACAAGTGGGCAACAACCATCGGTATCGCCCGCGACAGCCTGCGCGCAGGTCCTGTTCTCATGAACTTCTTTACCGAATACACCCGCATAGAACCGTGGGTCTATACCCACCACAAGGGCGGTGGCTACACTTACGTGAACTACGCCCAAAGCCTAGGAAGCGACCTCGGTCCAAACGCCCAAGAAGTTCATGGCGAACTTAGCGCCCAATTTAAATTTATTCGCGCAACTCTTATCGCCGGAGCCGTCGCCAAGGATACCGCCTTTGGCGGAAACCTGAGCGACATCCACACACCCGAAAGCGCCCTCGACAAGCATTTTTTGAATGACGAAACAACTCTCCGCTACCGCGAATTCGGCGGGAGTTTGAGCATCTCCCCATGGAGTTGGATGACATTCAGAGCGGGTTACACTCGCTACTTTGGCGACTACGAAGGCTACCGAGCCACCGCAACGGGTTCGCTACAGTGGTAACCCTAACGCAAATGAACCTATTCAAATAATTTTTTGATTTCGTCGTCAGTAGTGACGGCGAGAGCTTTTGCTTTCCACTCCGCATTGAGCAAGAGTTTTGCCATGTTGGCGATAGCGACGGTATGCGCCATGGCCGATTCTGCCGGCGACAAGAGCAGGCACAAAAACTGCCCGAGCTCATCTCCACGGGTTTTAACCCCCGTAAAACCAGCCGGACAAACCGCAAATGCCATAAGCGGTTGAGGCAATTTTGAAATGCGCGTATGAGGCAACAACAGCCCCTCGCCCATATAAATTCCCTGGCTCACGCGAGTCGAAAGCCCCGCCCAGGCGGCATTGGCGTCAAACGGGATTCCCGAATGAACCAAGGCATCGTATGCAAAACCAAGAGCCCTGTTAAAAGGCTCTTGTTCGGCATAGAACTTTGTATAAAAAGGGAGCACTATGCGAGCGCCTTCTCCATAAATTCAAAGACTTCGGGCTCCGTTGCCTTTGCAATCTTCTTGAATTCACCAAACAAGATGCGAAGCTGCTTTTTGCCCGGCTCAATGTACTGCTCAAACTTCTTGATGCCCTTGACCTTCGAGAGGAAGCAGTAAGCGCCCATCGCCTGCATTAGACGCTGGAGGCTTGCGTGTACAAAACTTTCCCACGCATCTTCCTTAGTGTAAATCTTGGCACCATCGTACTGCGTGCGCCAATATTCAAAAAAGTCCTTAATCATGTCGAGCGGGAGGCAAACATACGGGTCCCACAGCAGGCTCGCCAAGTCATAGAACATGGAACCGCGGCGAGCACCCTGGAAGTCGACAAAAGCAATTTCGGAATTCGGGCGAACCATGATGTTCTGGCTCTGGAAATCACGGTGCATCAGAACCTTAGTCTGTGCA
Organism: Fibrobacter sp.; assembly: GCA_024398845.1. Taxonomy (GTDB): domain Bacteria; phylum Fibrobacterota; class Fibrobacteria; order Fibrobacterales; family Fibrobacteraceae; genus Fibrobacter. Next base: position 71,700 of record JAKSIM010000009.1, read on the forward strand.
TCCACCGAGACAGCAATCAGCGAATAGAAATGCTTGACGCTTTCGGGAATCGTAGTTACGCCGACATGGCCCTTCAAATAGTTTTCGGTAAAGTAGTCCGTTTCCCACTTAAGGGCGGCAAAATCAAAGCGGTGCAACCAAAGTTCGGTATGGTTACTGAACAACGGCTGACTAGCACGCTGCCACTTGATGAGAGCCTCGATAATCTCCGGGTAAAGAATGCGTTCATTGCCCGAGCGATGTTCCTCATTAATCGGAGAAATTTCATCGAGCAAATTGCGCTTGCCCAAATCTTCCTGGAGCACCTGACAGTTCTCCTCGTCTACGCAGTAAACTCGAGGAACAGGGAGATTGTACTCCCTAAAAGTCTTGGAATACTCCACAAAATGTTTAAAATCATCGTTGACTTCGGCACAAACCTGCAAAACGCTAGTGCGCTTGCCACCATCTATGCGAAAATACTGACGGCCCGAACCGGCGCCAGCAATGGACGTAACAGTAAAATCAGCGGGATAATCGTGAGTCAGGAGAAAACCCTGAATCTTGTCGGAAATTTTGAAATTTTCATTACTCATATCGAGAATATACTTAAACCTTTAGTAAAAAGACTAGGCTCATGAACAAAAATCACGAGAATTTAATGCGCGGATCGACCATGGTGTAAAGAATGTCGCTGAAAAGCCTGCCGACCATGGCCATGAGGCTACTCAAGAAGATGATGCCCATGACCACGTTGTAGTCGCGGTTCACCATGGAATTGTAGTACAAGAGGCCCATGCCGTCGATATCGAAGACCTTCTCGATAAGGAGGGCGCCTGCGAACATGAGCGTGCAGATTTCGGAAAGGCGTGTCGCAATCGGAATGAGCGCGTTACGGAGAGCGTGGCGAACGAGCGCCTGTCTAAAACTTAGGCCCTTTGCAAGAGCCGTGCGCATGTAGTCGCGGCCAAGTTCCTCCAAGGCGGAGTTCTTCATGAGGAACGTAAGGAACGCGAACTCGCTAATCATGTAGCAGAAAATCGGGAGCACCAGGTGGTACGCGAGGTCACCGATTTTTTCAAGGAAGGAGAAATCTTCGAAGTCGTCGCTCGTGAGGCCTCCCAGCGGGAAAATGTCCAGGTACGAACCGCCGGCAAGGAAGATGATGAGCAAAATGCCAAGCGCATAACCCGGCATCACGTAGCCCGAAAAGATGACGCCACTGCTCAGGGAATCAAGCTTGCTTCCGTGATGCACCGCCTTCCACAGACCAAGCGGAATGCAGATAAGGTAACTCAGGAAAAACGAAGTGAAACCAAAGAACAAGGAAATCGGGAAGCGGCTCACAATCACGTCCCACACGGGAAGGCCATACGTATAGCTTGAGCCGAGGTCCAAGTGAAGCACGTTCCACAGCCACGTGAGAAAGCGCTTCCAGGCAGGTTGGTCAAAACCGAAGTACGCCTGGATTTGCGCAATCTGCTCGGGCGAAAGCGCCTTCGAGGCATCCACGCCACCCTTCATCGCAGCAGCCTGCTGTGCCCTCGAAATCAATTCCTCCACAGGGCCTCCCGGCAAAAGCTGGATGAGGATAAAGCACACCAGCGAAATCCCGATGAGAGTCGGAATCATCAAAAGCAGGCGGCGAAGGATATAGGAACGCAAGTTAGTGGTTAGTGGTTGGTGGTTGGTGGTTAGGTTTTATAGTTACGCGGCGGAGCCGCCATTATTTCACTGTTTACTATCAAGTGGTTGGTGGTTAGTGGTTGGTGGTTAGGTTTTATAGTTACGCGGCGGAGCCGCCATTATTTCACTGT